>JBOFSC010000660.1:0-6085 GCA_051651345.1 Enterobacteriaceae bacterium | reverse complement strand
TACTGTTTTTGTAACGGTATCGCTGCTTTCTCGCATAGCCTGTCCCAGGCCTCGATAAGTTGTGGTACCGTAATATCCATCACATTGCGGGATTCAGGTTGCAGTAACTCATAGGGGACTCCCCAGGGATACCAGTGTTCGGCGTCACTGTCGCCAAACATACAGACGATAGGTTTACCCAACCCGGCGGCGATATGCATAGCGCCGCCATCACTGCAAATCATGGCGTCCAGCAGGGCAATACCGCCCATCAGCTGTTCCAGTTGGGATGAAGGAAAGCCGATAAGGGGTAAATCCTGGCAAGCCTGTAAGATCTCCTGTGCCTTTTCATCATCTCCCGGATGGAGAGGGTTATTGGCACTACCGGGTGACCAGAAGAGAACAAATTGTGCGCCAGGGATTTGCCGAGCCATTGTCTGTATCAGTTCAACAAAACGCTCAACACTCCAGCGCTGGCTGACTTTGCGGGCACTGATATGGAGACCGATTAATAACTTGTCAGTAGAAAGGCCCCCAGTTGTTAATTGCTCTCTGGCGACAGTGGTGGCCTGGTCACTGGCATAGATATGTAGCCCCGGAGTATCCATTACCTGAGTGAGGGGTTGCAGCAATAGCATATTGAGCTCGACTTCATGTAATGAACAATCCGGAATAGCAATAGGATAATCAATATGTTTGCTTAACGGATCGTCTGTTGCACAGAGGGCTATCACTCGTTGGGCGCCAATTTGTTTTGCCCAGCGCACTTGTCTCTCCAGTGCTCCTCTGCTGATGCTGGTCAGAATAACCGCATCATATTTTTTGCGGCGCAACGTCCATATCAGCTTAACTCTTTGCCAATATACGGCCAGCAGGCTTTCAGTTGCGGCTTTGTGCTTGGCTTTGGTATAGCTATACAGATGATCAATATCGGGGGAGTTCTGTAGAATAGCGCAATTATAACTGTTGACTAAAAGATCCAGTTCAACCTGAGGCAAACAGGTACGAAGGCTATGGATAAGTGGGGTGGTACAGACGAGATCACCAATGTTATCGCGTCTGACAATAAGTATTTTTTTGTATTCCGACACATTAACTACCTAATATCGCTCAACCCTGATGGGTACCTTAAATCATTTCGATCATAAAGTCATTGTGATACGACTCAGACGTGTGCAGAGACGATGAAATTTTAGCAGGCGAAAAATCTCATGGAGATTGCGACAACCCTGCATCAGAGAGGTCGTCAGGTTAAAAGAGATAAAAAGCGATGCTAGTTCCCGCAATTGCTTTTGGTCAGCAATTTTTTTACGCATGATACCCATTACTACTCCCACTTCATGCATAGCTTGAGTGGTCAGGGCACGACGTAGCCGTTTATCTTGCTGCTCTTTACCTGCTTCAACCAGTGCCTGAATAATAAGTAAATAACTTCTGGCCCGATCGATACGAGTCTGTTCAGAAACAGAGTGCACGATAGAATCCTGCCGCTGCCGGTAACCATAAAATGGAACGCTGCAAAAAGTCACGCGCTTCGCCGCTAATGCCAGATCTGTGGTCATCAAAATATCTTCATGTAACAAATCTTCTCTGAATTTAACCCCCGTTTCTAACAGGAAATCGCGTCTGATAAAGTTTAACCAAGTGAAGTGATTCCATTGTTTGCTCATTACAGCATCAATAATCCATTGGGATCCACTCTTGATTCCAGCCCACTCTTGCTCAGGACGAATCCCTTTATCCCATGCCTGAGCAGGATCATGTTCAAAACGGAAGCCATTGCCCAGCAGAAGATCGACTTGATTTTCTTCAGCTTGCTGATACCAGGTTTGTAATGCTTCATGCTTCAAATAGTCATCGCTGTCCAGGAAGGCAATCCACTTGCCTTTTGCTTGTGCCATGCCAAAATTTCGGGTCCGTGAGAGGCCTCTATTTACAGTAGAGTAATGAGCAATAAGCCGACTATCTATAGCTGCTTTTTGCTGTAAAATCTCCTTACTATTATCTGTAGAATAATCATCAATGGCAATGATTTCAATATGCTGAAGAGATTGTTGCAACAGAGAATCCAGCGCACTTTCCAGGTAATCTGCCACATTGAATATGGGGACGATTACACTGACTAAAGGGGGGGGTTGCTGTGTAAAGTTATTCACTATATTTTCCTGTCGGCTAATGAGACTGTCAAATAGCAATCAAGCGGTTAGAGAGCTTACTGATATTGTTCATTTTAATATTATTGTGGCAAGTTATACCAGATGTACAGTGCGAACAGTAAGGAAAGAGACTGGGATGCTATTGACGGCTGGTTAAACCGAGCTCGGGTTAACTACTTTGTTCCCTGTGAGTGTTTTTTGACATTCATCACCCTATTGATTAACAAAATGATTTATCATCTAAGCCATTAGCAGCATAATAACCAATGCTGTCAGTAAGGATATGATAAAACGAAAGAGGAATTCGTTTAATGCGACTGCTAAATATTTCTGCATTATTTGTTATTACGCTATATTTATTTGTGTCACGTAATATTTATGCCGCTCCCACGGCAGATGAATTAATGCGCCAGCAGGATGATCAACAACAAATCCGCCAGCAGGAAAGAGAACGGGCGTTACAGGAGCAGAATGCGCCGGAAACCGATGTTCGTGTCACTCGTCCCTCTGTGGTATTACCTGACTATCCCCCGGATAAAAAACCCTGTTTTACTATCCACGCCATCACTCTGGATGGTGAAGATGCCAGCCGTTTCCAGTGGGCTCTTGAGTCAGTTAAAAGCGCACAGGGGCGTTGTCTTGGTGGTGAGGGTATCCGGTTAGTCATTAACCGGGTACAGAATGCTATTTTACAACAGGGCTATGTCACCACCAGAGTTGTATCTCTCCAGCAGAGCGTGGCTGACGGTGTAATTCGTCTGACGCTTTTCCCCGGTCGCATTGATCAGATCCGCTTTATCGATAAGCCGGGTTTTAGGGCCCGTTTATGGAATGCCGTCCCTGCCCGCTCCGGTGATATTCTCAATCTGCGTGATGTTGAACAGGCGCTGGAGAACTTTAAACGGGTTCCCAGCGCGGAGGCTGATATTCAGATTGCTCCCGGAGAGCAGGAGGGCAGCAGTGACCTGCTGGTGGCATGGAAAGAGCGCCGTCCGGTGCGCCTTAATCTGGGACTGGATGACAGTGGAATGAACAGTACCGGTAAATATATAGGTTCTGTCACCCTCTCCGTCGATGCTCCTTTTGCCCAAAATGACCTCTTTTATGCCAACCTGGGACAGGGTGTATTGCAGGATGGCCCTTTCGCCTCCCGCTCCCGTACCGTGAACTATTCCATCCCGTTTGGTTACTGGCAACTCTCTGCCAACTATAACGATTACCGTTACCACCAGAATATCCCCAACGCCAATGAAGTCGTGACGTACAGCGGTAAAAGCGAGAATGCCAGTATGACGCTCTCCCGCCTGCTGTTTCGCAATCAGAACCATAAAACCACCCTGAATATGCAGGTCTGGCGGCGTCATTCCAGTAATGCCGTCAATGATATCAAAATGAAACAGCAGGAAAGGCGTACCGCAGGGTGGGAACTGGGTCTGGGACAGCGCAGTTTTTTCGGCAGTGTAACAGTCGATGGCAATCTGAACTGGCGGCGCGGCACCGGGGCCTTTGGTGCATTGCGGGCACAGGAAGAAGCCTATAATGGTGGCACAGGAAGGCCCAGCATTCTGACGGCGGATTTAGGGGTGGATGTGCCTTTTCGCCTGGGGGCTCAGCCCCTGCGATACAACACCAGCTGGCGTGGTCAGTGGAGTAATGTCCCTCTGACACCGCAGGACAGGGTGGCAATTGGTGGACGCTACAGTGTGCGTGGCTTTGATGGTGAGCAGAGCCTGTCCGGAGATAAAGGGCTTATCTGGCGTAACGAACTGGCCTGGAATATTGCAGGTCGTGGACAGGAAACGTATCTCGCACTTGATTACGGCAGGGTCGCCGGTCCCGGTGCCCGCTATTTAAAAGGGCAACAGTTAGCCGGTGCGGCAATCGGTGTTCGGGGTTCGGTATTGAATACCTTCCGTTATGACCTGTTTGCCGGGGTGCCTGTTAACAAGCCTTCCGGTTTTGAAACCAAAGGTTGTGCTGCCGGATTTAGTATCAGTATACAAATTTAAATTATTGCGGAAAGTTCAAGCAAGGAATCATGCCATGAATCGGTATTGCTATCGGATTATATTCAATAAAAGTCGCGGGCAACTGATGGTCGTACCTGATATTGCCACTGCCAACACTCAGGGCTCAGACCAGAGGCGGGTCCAAAGTACAACAACACGTTTGTGGGTAACTTTACGCAGGTCAATTTTCTGCTTTTCACTGCTGTTTGCTGCCAGTTATGCCGGGGCGAATAACATTGCCGCTGATCCAAATGCTGACAGAAACCGGCAGCCGGAGGTGATACAGACTCACAATGGTATTCCGCAGGTCAATATCAGGGCCCCCAATGCCTCCGGACTTTCCCATAATGAATATCAACGCTTCGATGTGGACCAGAGAGGGGTGATCCTCAATAACTCCGCACTGACCACCAATACGCAACTGGCAGGCTATATTCAGGGGAATGCCAATCTTAACCCCAACGGACCCGCCGCAAGGGTGATCCTCAATGAAGTCAACAGCAATAAACCCAGTGAACTGCGCGGCTTTATGGAAGTGGCGGGCAGTAAGGCTCAGGTGATCGTAGCCAACCCGTCCGGGATACTTTGTGATGGGTGCGGGACCATCAATGCCGGAAGAATGACGCTGACAACAGGTAAGCCACAACTCAATGCCGATGGCAGTCTGGCAGGTTATCAGGTGGAGCGGGGAACTATCCGCATTCAGGGCGGGGGCCTTAATGGTGACAGCCGTCACGATACCGAATATGCCGATATCATGGCCCGTGCCATTGAAGTCAATGCCGGTATCTGGGCGAAAGAATCTGTCAGTGTGGTGGCGGGACGTAACCGTATCAGTGCCGACGGGCAGGAGGTGACGGCTCTCTCTTCAGCCTCAGATCCCGGTACACCGAAAATGGCGATTGATATGGGCCAGATGGGCGGTATGTACAGCGGCAAGATCCGCATGATTGGCACCGAAGCCGGAATGGGGGTACGTAACAGTGGTGGTCATATCAATGCGGGAAAAACGCTGACCATTACCAGTGAAGGCAATCTGGAGTGGATTACCGCAGGTGACAAGAGTGAACCCTGCACCACTGCCGGGGGAGATATTACCCTGGCCGCCAGAGAGGATATTCAGCATGACGGTAAACTGCATACGCAGGGGAACCTGAATATACAGAGCCGCACCGGCAGTATCAGGCAGTCAGGAACACTGGCGGCAACCGGTGCTGTTGATATCCGGTCTGCCGCAGATATTCGTGCTGACGGGCATATCCTGGCAGGCAGTAATCAGAACAGTGAGCTTGTCGCCCGCAGGGATCTGACCCTGAAAAGTGACAGCGGTCAGGTGAGTGCTCACGGAAATCTCCTGACACAGGGAACGGCCACCCTTGAGGGAAAGAGCCTGGATCTGAGTCGCAGCCGCCTGCGGGCAGAGCAGGCCAGCCTGACAGCCTCTGAAGGGGCGAGTGATTTAACGCAGGCGCATATCGATACGCAGCAACTGACTCTCAGCAGCAAAGGAGTCCTCAGTACACAGGAAGCGGCTGTTCGTGCGGCGCAGTGGCAGGTCAGCGCAGACAGCCTGTACAACCGGGGCGGAGTCTGGTCGCAGGTCGGCAGCACCCTGAGTGTGCTGGATATCAACACCCTGCTGGATAACAGCGGAGGTGTGATAGAAGCCCGGGATCTGGCCCTGTCCGCCGGCGCGCTGGATAACAGCGGGGGACGGCTGGTTGCGCTGGGGAATGGGGTACAACAGTGGTCAGTCGACACCCTGCTGAATAACAGCGGTGGCGTGCTTGGCAGCAACAGTGACCTGCTTCTGAGTGCGGGGGCTGTCGATAACCTGCAGGGAACGCTGCAAAGCCGGGGACATCTGACCCTGACGCTGCAGCAGCAGCTGGATAACCGTCGCGGACGTCTTCTGTCTGGTGGCGATCTTTTACTGAATGC
>JBOFSC010000659.1:0-1851 GCA_051651345.1 Enterobacteriaceae bacterium | reverse complement strand
GAGGAGCCTGGCAGCACTTCCAGTTCCCCGTTTTCTGCCTGATCCACCATCATATCGAAGAAAATACGCGTATCCCCCAGATACTCTTCCAGGGTCATGGTGCCTTCGGTGTCCAGATTGATAAACACGAAACCGCGATAGCTGGAGATACGTGCTTTGCGCAGACCGCGACAGCTTTTGTCAAAATCAGGGCCATACTCCTGTTCCGCTTTGGTTTTCACCAGGCTGCCATCGCTTTTGTAAACCCAGGCATGGAACGGACAGGTATGGGTGCTCTGATTGCCCTTAGTAACTCGGACCAGGGTGGCGCCCCGATGCTGGCAGGCATTGACCAGCGCCTGTAGATTGCCTTTGCCATCACGGGCGATAATCATCGGCTGGCGCCCCGCCTGCATGGTAATAAAATCATTCGGCTTGCTGATTTGGCTCTCGTGGCAGGCAAATATCCACTGCTTCTCAAAAATCAACTCCATTTCCAGATCAAAGAGCTCAGGTTCGGTAAAAAGCTGGCGGGCGACACGAAAGACCCCATCCTGTGGCCGGAAGTCCACCCCATTTTTGACAAAGTCATGCCACTGCTGCAAATCTCGTTCAGTTTGATTCATGGTCATCTCTCCTTTATCTCTCTTTTAGTAAGTCCAGAGCCACATCCACAATCATATCTTCCTGCCCACCGACCATATTCCGTTTGCCTAACTCCACCAGAATATCCACCGCCCGCAGACCATATTTCTGCGCCGCATTCTCTGAGTGGCGTAAGAAACTGGAATAGACTCCGGCATAACCCAGTGCCAGGGTATCCCGATCCAGACGCACCGGACGCTCCTGCAGAGGTCTGATCAGATCCTCCGCCGCATCCATGAGTTGATAGAGATCGCAACCATGTTGCCAGCCCAGTTTATCAGCCACCGCGATCAGTGCCTCCAGAGGCGCATTGCCCGCCCCAGCCCCCATACTGGCCAGGCTGGCATCGATGCGTATCGCCCCCTCCTCCACCGCCACCACGCTGTTCGCCACCCCCAAAGTGAGGTTGTGATGGGCGTGGATACCAATGTCTGTTTCCGCCTTCAATACCGCTTTTAATGCCTGTACCCGCGCCCGGACATCCTCCATGGTCATGGCCCCGGCTGAATCCACCACATAAACACTGGTGGCACCGTAGCTTTCCATCATTTTTGCCTGCTGCGCTAACCCTTCCGGGCTGTTCATATGGCTCATCATCAGAAAGCCCACCGTATCCATACCCAGATGACGCGCCGCTTCAATATGCTGACGGGAGATATCCGCCTCCGTCGAGTGAGTTGCCACCCGCACCAGACGGGCACCGGCGTCATAGGCCAGTTTGAGATCCTCAACGGTGCCGATACCCGGCAACAGCAACGTGGCAATCACCGCATTGCGTGCCTCTTCTGCCGCTGCGGCAATCCACTCCACATCGCTGTGGGCGGCAAAACCATAGATAAAGCTGGAACCGGCAAGGCCATCGCCATGGGCCACTTCAATAGAGTCCACTCCGGCCTGGTCCAGTACCCGCGTCACCTGGCGAACCTGCTCCAGGGTATATTGATGCCGAATGGCATGGTTGCCATCGCGCAGAGTGACATCAGAAATAAAGAGTCTGCTCATCACGAGTTCCTTATAACAGTTGAGTCGCTGCCAGACGTTCCGCACAGGCTTTAGCCGCCGATGTCATGATGTCCAGGTTACCGGCATAAGCAGGCAGATAGTGAGCTGCTCCCTCCACCTGCAGAAATACTGAGGTTTTAAGGCCGCTGATTTTGCCCAGTCCAGGCACATTCACCGCCTTATCCCCCTGCAGCAGATCGAACTGCACCGCCTGTTTCAGACGAT
>JBOFSC010000658.1:0-1754 GCA_051651345.1 Enterobacteriaceae bacterium | reverse complement strand
TACGTCTGCGTAGCACGGTCCAAACTTATGTCTTCCAGGTGCTCTGCATGGAATCCCATGCAGAGCACAAGCTGACAGCGAATTTGTATGAGATCTTGTCTGCCCCAGGCTAATCTTTCGCAAAAGACAGGATATCTCTCACCGTTCCTTATACACACCGTCTTCCAAGTTGCAGCGCTGTTGGTCGCTCTAATGCCGCACTCGCAGGGATGTGCAAGAGCGACCCGCCTGGCCTTCACTCGAAATGCTTTGGATATATAAGGCTCTGCGAAGCAGGGTACATTGCTAAAATCCTCTCTGTACGCTAAACCATTAGATACGGGCTCACAGTCAATACTATGAGGCAACTATGGTGACTTTTATTACTATTATGCTGTTTATCGGCCTGCTTTCCTGCCTCTACTACTATCAGCTCAACCTGTTTCTCTCTGTGGCATTGCTGGCCCTCTATCTGCTGCTAATGGGCTGGATGGGACACTGGTCATATTGGTTGCTGTTACCTTTTGTCGCGATCACCGCGCCCCTGGTTATCCTCCCCTGGCGCAGAAGATTTTTTTCCGATCCTGTTATGGGCTGGTTACAACAACACTCCCCTTCCATTTCTGCGACCGAACAGGTGGCCATTGATGCCGGTACACTGTGGTGGGAGCAAACATTGTTTACCGGCAGGCCCGACTGGCAACAGCTGCAGGCTTTCCCTCTGGCAAAACTGACAGCGGAAGAACAGGCTTTTCTGCAGGGGCCGGTAGAGCAACTCTGTTTGATGATCAATGATTTTGCCATTAGTCATACTCTGGCGGACTTGCCCCCCAACCTGTGGGAGTTTTTACGCAAGGAGCGTTTCTTTGCCATGAATATTCCCCATCACTACGGTGGGCTGGCCTTCTCTCCTTATGCCCAGGCGCAGGTGCTGCAGAAGCTATCCGGCATGTCGATCATTGTCGGTTGTACCGTCAGCGTGCCCAACTCTCTGGGGCCCGCTGAATTACTGCTGCACTATGGTACCCCAGAGCAGAAAGAGCACTATTTGCCCCGTCTGGCCAGCGGAGAGGAGATCCCCTGCTTTGCCCTGACCAGCCCGGAAGCGGGATCGGATGCCAGTGCAATTCCTGACCGGGGCACCCTGTGCACAGAGGTATGGCAGGGTAAGGAGCAACTGGGGATCCGTCTTAGCTGGAATAAACGCTATATTACCCTGGCCCCGGTGGCCACCCTGATTGGTCTGGCTTTTAAACTGTATGACCCTGAGCATCTCCTGGGAGATCAGGAGGCACTTGGTATTACCTGCGCCCTCATCCCGGCAAACCATCCCGGAGTGGAGAGAGGTAATCGCCACTTTCCCCTCAACCTGCCATTTATGAATGGCCCCACTCGCGGCAACAATGTTTTTATTCCTGTGGACTTTATTATTGGCGGGCCCAAAATGGCCGGACAGGGCTGGCGTATGCTGATGGAGTGCCTGGCTTCGGCACGGGGAATCAGCCTGCCTGCAATCACCTGCGGCTCGCTTAAAAACATCGCGCTGGGTATTTCAGCCTATGCGCGCATTCGCCGACAGTTTAAATCTCCCATCGGCATGATGGAGGGGCTGGAGGCACCTCTGGCAGCCATTGGCGGCAATGCCTATATGTTAGATGCTGCCGGTACTTTACTGACCAGCGCACTCGCCCAGGGAGAAAAACCGGCCACCCTCTGCTCTATTGTGAAATACCATAGCACCCAGCGTAGTCGCCAGGCGGTGGCGCACGCGATGG
>JBOFSC010000657.1:0-1381 GCA_051651345.1 Enterobacteriaceae bacterium | reverse complement strand
GGGCGTCCCCTGCTGCTGAATTTTGTGCTGGTGATCCCTTTGCGTTGTGATAACGGCGGAGGCAAGCGATTGTTATGGTTGGCGCGCGAGTGCCTGTCGGCACAACAGTGGCGGACACTGCGTCAGCAGATGATACAGTGGCGCGCCAGATAAGTGGAAACCGATAAGATGAATCAGCAAGATAGCCTGTTGATCGAAGAATTCCTCGATGCCTTATGGCTGGAGCGTAATCTGGCCGACAATACCCTGGCCTCCTATCGTCTGGATCTCCAGGCGCTGGGCCACTGGCTGCACGCCAGGCAGAGCACTTTTATGCAGGTTTCGCGCGAGGCGTTACAAGAATTTCTGGCACAGCGGCTGGAGGGGGGATATAGTGCGCGCAGTATGGCCCGATTTTTGAGCGTTATCCGCCGTCTGTTTGGCTATCTGTACCGACAGAACTTACGTCTGGACGATCCCAGTGCTGCACTGGCTTCGCCGAAATTGCCCCAACGGTTGCCCAAGGATCTCAGCGAGCAGCAAGTGGAGAAATTGCTGCAGACGCCGGATACCCATATTGCGCTGGAGTTGCGTGACAAGGCGATGCTGGAAGTGTTATATGCTACGGGCTTGCGGGTATCGGAACTGGTGGGTCTGATCATGGCGGATGTCAGTCTGCGTCAGGGGGTGGTCAGAGTGATTGGCAAGGGCAATAAGGAACGCCTGGTGCCTTTGGGAGAAGAGGCTATCGCCTGGTTGGAAAACTATCTCACCTACGGCAGACCCTGGTTGCTGGAGGGACAGTCTCACAATGTGCTGTTCCCCAGTCGGCGAGGGCGGCAGATGACCCGGCAGACGTTTTGGCATCGTATTAAGCACTATGCAGTGCGGGCGGGAATTGACAGCGAAAGGCTTTCACCTCACGTACTCAGACACGCTTTTGCCACGCATCTGCTGAATCATGGTGCCGATTTACGGGTGGTGCAGATGTTGCTGGGACACAGTGACCTTTCCACCACACAGATTTATACTCATGTAGCGACTGCGCGGCTTAAATCGCTCTATCAGCAGCACCATCCTCGTGCCTGACAAGTGACGATACCCGAAGTATTTCGGGTTGCAGGTAGGCGTAGCCAACACCCCTGCAACTTGAAAGACGACGGGTATGAATTGATTTTACGACCTTAACCTTAAGGAATCTCCGATGAAGAAGACAGCACTCCTGTTCACATTGATGATGATGATAGTGGCCCCCTGGAGACAGGCCGCTGCAAATGACCTCGAGCAATCCCTGAAAAAACTGGGTATCAGCGGAGCGGAGATTAAACCTTCCCCGGCTGCAGGTCTTAAGATGGTCTTTACTGAAAGAGGCATTATCTATATTACCGATGATGGCAAATAT
>JBOFSC010000656.1:0-8836 GCA_051651345.1 Enterobacteriaceae bacterium | reverse complement strand
ACCAACGGAAAAAACCTATCTCAGACGGGTAGATAACGCCCACCGCCAGTTTGTTCACTATAGTGTTGCCAGACCAGATCAGAACCGCCAACAAAGGAAAAGCATAGCGCATAAAAAAGTTCTCCAAACAACAATGGCGCTATTATCACCTGTCCTGTTTAATTGTTATAATGATTTTCGGACATTCGATAGAGAACCACAGACATGTCAGACAAACCTCCTTTGACGATCCCCTTTCTGGAGCAACTGCCGTCTCCAGTCTATTTCCGCTATGACGAATTTGGTGCCGACAGTCACAGCAGTGCGCACCAACATGCCTGGGGTCAGCTTAATTATGTGGCTCATGGTGTTATGCAACTGGAGATTGCCGGGCAGCGTTTTCTTTCACCGCCACAATACGCCGTTTGGATCCCGCCCTGGCAGTGGCACAGCTGTTATAACCCTCAGGCAATTATCTACCGTTCGGTCTACCTGTCGTTGCCACTGTCCGAACGTTTACCTGCCACCCCTTGCTGCCTGAGCATTGGCGCTATCCTTAAAACGATTCTGGCTGACTTTGGTGCACGGGCTATCAGTATTCCACAGACAGAAGCGGATATGCGACTGAGTCAGGTGGTTATCGATCAGTTAGAACTGGCACCCGTACTCAACGACTACCTGCCTTTTAGTCATACAGCGGATATAGAGAAAATCACCCATCAGTTACAGGAAAACCCGGCGGATAATCGCTCCCTTGCCGAGTGGGCCAGGCAGGTACACAGTACAGAACGGACACTGGCCCGACATTTTCAGCGGGAACTGGGTATGACCTTTGGTGAGTGGCGTCAGCGACTGCGGCTGTTACGGGCGATAGATTCGCTGGAACAAGGGGTTAGCATTCAGCAGATTGCCTTTGATTTGGGCTATAACCATGCTTCAGCTTTTATCAGTATGTTTCGCCGTTTAACCGGTACCACTCCGGAACAATACCGCATCACGAAGATACAGACTCAGCAGGTATAGGCCAAAAAAAGCCCATACCTGCCACGGGTTACTCTACTTTTTCAACACTTCGCCCCAGCTCTGAATCACCGATTGATACCAGAAGAAGCTCTTTTTGCGCCGCCGCGCCAGTGTGCCTTGCCCCTGATCATCGCGATCCACATAAATAAAGCCGTAACGCTTACTCAGCTCTGCTTTGGAAGCACTGACCAGATCGATAGGGCCCCAAGTGGTATATCCCATCACCTCGACACCATCCTGTAAGGCTTCACCCACCTGAACTAAATGGTCATTGAGATAATTAATCCGGTAATCATCATTAATGGAACCGTCACTCTCAATCTTATCTTTGGCACCCAGGCCATTTTCCACAATAAACAGCGGCTTCTGATAACGCTCATAGAGGAGATTGAGCAGATAACGCAACCCTTCAGGATCTATCTGCCAGCCCCATTCAGATTCAGCAAGATGAGGGTTGGGTATCATATCCAGAATGTTACCTTTCTGTGTTTCTGAAAACTCTTTTGAAGCACAGCAACTCATGTAGTAACTGAAGGAGACAAAATCCACCGTCGATTTCAGTGCCTCAAGATCCTCTGCACTGATCTCCAGCTTGATCCCCTGCTCACGGAAGTAACGCCCCATATAAGAGGGATACTCTCCCCGCACCTGAACATCGCCAAAAAAGAGCCAGCGATGGTTTTCCTGCTGTGCCGCCAGAACATCGCTGGGTTTACAGGTGAGAGGATAGGCAATACCGCCTAACAACATATTCCCAATCTTGCCATCAGGAACAATCTCATGGCAGGCTTTAACGGCTTTGGCACTGGCTACTAACTGATGGTGAATCGCCTGATAAATCTCCTGTAAACCGCTCTCTTCCGGCAGACCGACACCAGTAAAAGGCGCATGCAGCGACATATTGATCTCATTAAAGGTGAGCCAGTATTTCACCTTATCCTTATAGCGATTAAAGACTGTGCGGGCATAGCGATCAAAAAACTCAATCACTTTTCTATTGCCCCAGCCACCATAATTTTTGATCAGACCATAAGGCATCTCATAGTGCGATAAGGTGATCAGGGGCTGAATGCCATGCTTTGCCATCTCGTCAAACAGACGATCGTAATAAGCCAGACCCGCCTCGTTTGCACTCTCTTCATCACCATTGGGGAAAATACGCGCCCAGGCGATAGAGGTACGCAGGCATTTAAAGCCCATCTCAGCAAACAACGCAATATCTTCAGGATAGCGATGGTAAAAATCGATAGCCACATCCTTGATACCCTCAGCATCTCCGGGCTTACGCTCTACAATAGGGCCAAATATACCCTGTTGTTGCATATCTGAGGTGGTTAATCCTTTACCTTCAGTTAAATAGGCACCTTCCACCTGGTTCGCTGCCACAGCGCCTCCCCAGAGAAAATTTTGCGGAAAACGGTAACTCATGATGTCTTCTCCTGTCAGGTTATATTGCATTATGATTTGGCCACGATGGGCGATGTTGCCGTACTTGTACTCTCTTCGGGTTTAATACCAAACAGGTAGCTCATTACCAGGGCAAAAATAAAGGAAATAGCAGTACCCATAACGGCTCCCAGTACAGTGGCATCAAAACCTGTTGGTGGAATAATCTGGGTAAAAGAGAAGATATTAACCAGCCCTATGGAGTAGGTGGCAGGTTGGAAATAGCCGACAACAGCCCCCCCTAAGGCACCACCAATACAACCAAAGATAAACGGACGCTTGAGTGGCAGAGTCACGCCATAAATAGCGGGTTCCGTGACCCCAAAAATACCTGATACCGCTGAAGAACCTGCCAGGGTTTTCATTTTACCGTCACGGGTACGCAGCATCACACCCAGAGTGGCACCTACCTGACCAAATACGGCTGGTAGCAACAAGGGGAGCATCGTATCGTATTTATAGGTGGAGATATTGTTATACAGGATCGGGATAAAACCCCAGTGCAGACCAAAAATCACCAGCGTCTGCCAGGCCGCCCCCATAAAGGCTCCAGCGATAATCGTGTTACTGTGGTAGACAAACTGATAACCATCCGCCAGCAGACGAGCCGCCCCTGTTGTTATTGGTCCAATCAGCAGGAAAGTCAGTACAGTACACACCGTTAACGAAACCATGGGCACAAACATGTTTTTGATGGAACTGTGGAACCAGGGCGTGATCAGCTTCTCCACCAAACTGCTTAACCAGGCAGCAAAGATAATGGGCATCACAGATGAGCTGTAATTGATAAACGTGATGGGAATCCCCAGGAAGTGCTCTTCCACGCCATTATTAAAGGCATCAATAATGGTGGGATACACCAGAGTCGCGCCGATCGCCATCGCCACCATTGGATTAGCACCAAATTTCTTCGCGGCGGTATAGCCTAAGAAGATCGGCATAAAAAAGAACACGGAATCCGCTGCGGCATACAGCAATAGATAGGTTCCGCCACTTTCCGTGGTCCACTTCATCGCCAGCGCCAGGGCCAACAACCCCTTCATAATACCGGTTGCGGCCATCACCCCTAAAACCGGGGTAAAAATCGCAGAAATAATATCGATAAACTGATTGAAAATATTCCCTTTCTTCGCGTCAGACGGCTGACTTGCGGCAGTTGTGGAATCAAGGCTAACCAGCTGATTAATCGCCTTAAAAACCTCCCCTACATGGTTGCCAATCACCACCTGAAACTGCCCACCACTCTCCACGACAGAGATCACGCCATCCGTTTGCTTTAACTTCTGTGCCTGCACCTGACCATGGTCTTTTAATTTAAAACGCAAGCGGGTTGCACAGTGAACCAGGCTGACGATATTCCCCCGTCCCCCCACATCTTCAATGATCTGTTGTGCTAACTGTTCGTATTTCATTGTCCGTTTCCTATCTTGCTGCAGGTAAACTATCCCACCCTGCTCAGTCACTGGTTGTGGTCCACCATAAACGAAAAAAACCTAACTCACTGATAGAAAAGAAGTACCACCTTCTTTCCTGCCCGCGAGTTAGGTTTTGCCTGTTATTTAAACAGTAACAATCCTGCTCTTTTTCTTACCGGCTCACTATCTGCGATCTGACCTGTTTTCACAAGCCTGTTAGCAGAAAAAATCCATTTTTGTGAATTCGCCTGCATTATTGTCAGCGACTTTCACTACGCACCCGCTCAATATGGATGGTTAAAAACATCATCTCTTCTGTGCTCATGCTATGTTGATACTGCTGTTGCATATGCTCAGCGACGAGCTCAACACACTGAAAAGAATTCACATATTTCGCTTTCACTGCCAGATAAAGAGAATCATCATCGCTGGTCACCGAGTTTTTCCCCAATAAACGGTGGGCAAAAAACTTGAGATGCGTGACAAAACGATGGTAGCTAAATGACTCTTCATCATATTCCAGACTAAACGTCTGTTTGACCAGCTGTAAAATCTCCTGCATCACCTGGGTGATCTGCATGGTATTTTGCATATTATCGTCAAGCTGGGCATTCACCAGATGTAACGCGATAAATCCGGCCTCATCTTCCGGAAGCTGTACCTGTAACTCCCGGGCGATAATCTCCAGTCCCTGCAAACCAATCGCATACTCTTTCGGATAGGCTCTCTTGATCTCCCACAGTAGAACGTTCTTAATATCTATGCCTTCTTTGTGTCGTTCCGCAGCAAAGTGGATATGATCCATCAGCGAAATACGCAGACTGGTATGCAACTTACCCAGCCCCTGCTGCGTCGCCAACTCAACAATCTTCTCCGCCACCAGCAGGCACTCGTGAGGAAGCTCGCTTAACAGTAATTTATAGCGCTCATTATGCTCATCATCCTGTAACACAAACTGTTTTTCTATTAACTCAGGATCAACGGCTTCGCCGGGACGTTTTTTGAAACCGAGCCCCCGGCCCATTAAGATAACTTCCCGTTGTTTATCATCTAATATAATAACAACGTTATTATTAAGTATTTTATGTATATTCATCGCTGGTTAATAATTGTACGAAGTTGTCCTTCAGGGGAGAAAGATAAAATGGTGCGCAGAAATAAGCCAGAGAAATTTATCCTTCTTAGCGCATCCTTCGAGGTCATATACAAAATATCGATATAATTATATGATTTTAATAATATATTTGTGATGAACCCCGCAAAAACTGCTATACACACAAAATCAAAATGCATTTAACTCGCCATTGACATACAATTAACCGAAAAACTATGGAGAGTCAGCCTATGTCGCACATTTATCCTGTCCCAGATGCTATAGCTAACAATGCGCTTATTGATGAACAGCAATACCAGACACTCTATCGGCAATCCATAGAGGACCCTGATACGTTTTGGGATGGCTATGGCAAAACCATCGATTGGATAAAGCCCTACAGCAAAATCAAAAACAGCTCTTTTGACCCCGGGCACATCAATATACGCTGGTTTGAAGATGGTACTCTCAACCTTTCCGCCAACTGCCTTGATCGGCATCTGGCTGAGCGGGCAGAGCAAACGGCCATTATCTGGGAAGGTGACGATCCAGAACAATCCAAAAAAGTGACCTATCGTCAACTGCATCAGCAGGCGTGTCAGTTTGCCAACGTTCTGTTATCTCTCGGCATCCAAAAAGGTGATGTCGTCGCCATCTATATGCCGATGGTCGTCGAGGCAGCGGTGGCGATGCTGGCCTGTACCCGTATTGGTGCCGTTCACTCAGTTATCTTTGGTGGCTTCTCCCCGGAAGCAATTTCCGGACGTATTATCGACTGCGGCGCTAAACTGGTGATCACCGCCGATCAGGGCGTTCGCGCCGGACGCAGCGTGCCGCTGAAACAGAATATTGATGAGGCGCTGAGCAATCCCGAAGTCACCACCATTCAGAATGTCATTGTATTTCAACGCACTGGTGTCCCCGGCTTCTGGCAAGAGAGTCGGGATCTCTGGTGGCATGAATTGATAGCAGAGGCAGGAACAGAGTGTCCTCCGGCCGAAATGTCCGCAGAAGATCCGCTCTTTATCCTTTACACTTCCGGCTCTACAGGCAAACCCAAAGGCGTCCTGCATACCACCGGGGGCTATCTGGTCTATGTCACCACTACATTCCGCTATGTGTTCGACTACCATCCCGGAGAGGTGTTCTGGTGTACCGCAGATGTTGGCTGGGTGACCGGACACAGCTATCTGCTCTATGGCCCCCTCTCAAATGGGGCAACCACACTGATGTTTGAAGGCGTGCCTAACTATCCTAAGGTCAATCGCATGGCTCAGGTGGTGGATAAACATCAGGTAAATATCCTCTATACAGCGCCAACGGCAATTCGGGCACTGATGGCCGAAGGGGATCTCGCTATTGAAGGCACCAGCCGTCAATCTCTGCGCATCATGGGCTCCGTGGGTGAACCGATCAACCCTGAAGCCTGGGAGTGGTATTACAAAAAGATTGGTAACAGTCATTGCCCCATTGTGGACACTTGGTGGCAGACAGAAACCGGTGGCTTTATGATCGCACCTTTACCCGGTGCCACAGCACTAAAACCCGGCTCAGCAACCCGCCCCTTCTTTGGCGTACAAATTGCCGTGGTGGATAATATGGGCGAACCTCTGGACGGCGTTTGCGAAGGGAATCTGGTGGTGACCGACTCCTGGCCGGCTCAGGCCAGAACCATCTATGGCGACCATGAACGTTTTGAACAGACCTACTTCTCAACCTTTAAAGGCATGTATTTCAGTGGGGATGGTGCCCGTCGGGATGAGGATGGCTACTACTGGATAACCGGACGCGTCGATGACGTACTCAACGTCTCTGGACATCGCCTGGGTACAGCAGAAATTGAATCGGCTCTGGTGGCCTTCCCCAAAATTGCTGAAGCTGCCGTGGTCGGCATTCCACACTCCATCAAGGGACAGGCGATCTACGCCTACATCACCCTCAATCACGGTGAAGAGCCGACACCGGAGCTCTATACCGAAGTACGCAACTGGGTGCGCAAAGAGATAGGCCCTATCGCCACGCCCGATATCCTGCACTGGACGGATGCCCTACCCAAAACCCGTTCTGGCAAAATTATGCGCCGTATTTTACGTAAGATTGCTGCTGGCGACACCAGCAATCTGGGAGACACCTCAACCCTGGCCGATCCCAGCGTCGTTGAAAAGCTACTGGAAGAAAAACAGAGTATGGAGGAGCACGCTGGTTAGGACAGGTGTGAGTTTGTTGAGTCAGACCTTTTTATTAACCTCCGCAACCCTCTCCCGGCCCTGACGGGCCACCCTCTCCCACAAGTGGGAGAGGGGAAAAACCTTGTACAGCTATCTCTTATTTGTGATCAAGAGATAGCTGGGGGAAAACTTGCTGCTCCTTACAGCGTTAAGGGGGTGAGGTCTATGGGTTATCAGACCGTTTGCCGCAGGACGCGGCAAGTTCGAGCCTACAGGGACGTATTCACGGCTTGGCCGTTCCTGCGCATCCCTGCGCCCACGGCATTTATGCATCCATGCATGGCATCTGATAACCCATAGACCTCACCCCCACCCAAGTTAAAGTGGAACACTGTCTCACAGCGACTTAATCTGTTAGCACAATATTGTTATAATTTGCCGTGCTGTTAATTTCTTTTATCCAACTGGGGATCTCATCAAACATGTTGCAAGTCCAGCCTGTTCGTCGTGCGTTGATCAGCGTTTCTGATAAAGAGGGTATTGTGCCATTGGCTCAGGCCTTAGTTCGTCTTGGTGTTGAGTTACTCTCTACAGGAGGCACCGCCAAATTACTGGCCGACGCCCATCTGCCTGTGACCGATGTAGCCAACTACACTGGTTTCCCTGAAATCATGGGGGGACGAGTCAAAACCCTGCATCCCAAAATTCATGGTGGTATTCTGGCGCGCCGCCAGCAAGACCAACAGGAGATGGAGCAACACCATATTCAGCCCATCGATCTGGTCATAGCCAATCTTTACCCCTTTGCCCAAACAGTGGCCAATCCGGACTGCTCTCTGGCAGATGCAGTAGAGCAAATCGATATCGGTGGACCCACGATGATCCGCGCCGCTGCCAAAAATTTCCATGATGTGGCAGTGCTGGTACAACAAAGTGACTACAGCGCGGTTATTGCTGAGATGGAAGCGCATCATGGCGGACTCACCCTGGCAACGCGCTTCAATTTAGCAGTGAAAGCCTTTGAGCACACCGCCAGTTACGACGATATGATCGCCAACTATTTGGGAGAGCGAGTTCCCCTGTGCCATGGCGACAGCTCGCAACCCTCTGGCCACTTTCCCCGTACCCTCAATCTGCAACTGCACAAACAGCAGGATCTGCGTTACGGTGAAAACAGCCACCAGCAGGCGGCTTTCTATCTGGACAGCGTGATACCCCAAGGCTCGGTTGCCAGCGCGCAACAGCTCCAGGGCAAAGACCTCTCCTACAACAATATTGCCGATACAGATGCCGCACTGGAGTGTGTGAAAACCTTTACCGCTCCCGCCTGCGTCATTGTGAAACACGCCAATCCCTGCGGTGTGGCTATTGCAGAAAGCCCGCTTCTGGCTTATCAGCGCGCCTATGCGACCGACCCAACCTCAGCCTTTGGCGGCATTATCGCCTTTAACCGTCCTCTGGAACTGAGCACCGCCGAAGCCATTATCAGCCGCCAGTTTGTCGAAGTGATTATTGCCCCCTCGGTCACCCCGGAGGCTTTACACTGCCTGGCACAAAAGCCCAATATCAGGGTGCTGGCCTGTGGTGAAGGCACAACGGATAATCGCGCCTGGGACTACAAACGCGTCAATGGGGGGGTGTTAATTCAGGAGCGCGATCTGGCACAACTCAGCGAACAGGATTTACAGATTGTCACCCAACGAGTCCCCACG
>JBOFSC010000655.1:0-2552 GCA_051651345.1 Enterobacteriaceae bacterium | reverse complement strand
TATTGCGGTGGCTTAAGGTGTTTACTCCTCCCCTTGTCAGGGGAGGAAGCTAAGATAACGCTTTACCGGAAGTCTCCGGCAAGCAGCAGGCGCAAATAATCACCAGGCAATAGCAGAAACCCGCCACGATGCCGATCACCGTCTGCAGGGAGAGAGACTCCGCTAATATCCCGATCAGCAGGGGGAACACAGCCGAGATACCACGTCCGGTATTGTAACAAAACCCCTGCCCCGAACCGCGTATAGCGCCGGGGTAAAGCTCGGAAAAGTAAGCGCCAATACCCGTAAATATCCCCTGCATCACCATCCCCAGCGGAAAACCCAGTAATAAAAGCGCTGTATTGTTCAGCGGCAACAGCATATAGATCAGGGTCATTAGCAGACAGCATACGGAAAAAATAAACAGTGCGTTGCGTCGACCTATGGCATCACTGACTACGGCACCGGTTATGCCTCCCACAAAAGAGCCGATAATTAAAACCACCATATAGCCACTGGTATTGGCTATGGTTAAGTCGCGAACGGTCTTAAGGTAAGTCGGTAACCAGGTACTGATCGAAAAGTTACCGCCCATCATCCCCACGCTTAGCAGAGTGCACATTAATGTGGTTTTGCGGTGCCGTTTAGAAAATATCTGCCAGAAGCCGCAATGGGGATCACTTTCCCGTGCTCGACAGTTTTGTTGGAAAATCTCCGGCTCTGATAGATGACGACGAATATAGATCAGCCAAAGGGCCGGCAATATGCCGGTCCAGAAGCAGATACGCCAGGCATACTCTGCCGGAACCAGCAGGAAACAGAGCCAAAAAATCAGCGCAGCCCCTGCCCAGCCTACTGCCCATCCGGTCTGTACGCCACCCACCAATTTGGCTCGGTGTCTGGCATCACGGGCCATTTCCGACATCATCACGGTCACCACGGACCACTCGCCACCAAACCCCAGCCCCTGCAAAGTGCGGGTGAACAACAGTTGTTCAAAAGAGTGAGTAAAACCCGACAGAAAGGTAAACACGGAGAAAAATACAATGGTCCATTGCAAGACCCGTACCCGACCATAGCGATCCGCCAGAATACCCGCAAGCCAGCCCCCCACTGCAGAAGAGAGCAAGGCGCTGGTGGCGATCATTCCCGCCTCACCATGGCTCATATTCCAGACTATCAGCAGGGTTGGAATTAAAAAGGGGTAGATCATAAAATCAAAAGCATCGCAGGCATAGCCAACAAAGCCCGCCACCCAGGCACGCCGTTCTTGTTTTGTTAACCTTTTGATCCAATTTAATGACAACATCTGCGCCCCTGTAATAGCACCCACAAAGCGCATAAGTATATAAAATTAACTATTAGTCAGCAATGCAATAATAAAACTAACACATTGCCCTCATAATCAAGTGATTGCTGCCCGGTCACATTATGATTAAAATGCGATCTGTTTTCAGTACATTACAACTGTGGGAGAGATGCCTCCATGACAACGATTAAACTGGTCTTGCTAAGACATGGTGAAAGTGAGTGGAATAAAGAGAACCGCTTTACCGGCTGGACGGATGTTGATCTGTCTGATAAAGGTCGCCAGGAAGCAAAACAGGCGGGCGAGTTGCTAAAAAATGACGGCTTCCACTTCGATTTTGCTTATACCTCGGTTCTGAAGCGGGCAATTCATACTTTATGGAACGTTCTCGATGCGATGGATCAGCAGTGGTTGCCCGTGGAGAAAAGCTGGAAGCTCAATGAACGCCATTATGGTGCCCTGCAGGGACTGAATAAAACGGAAACCGCGCAAAAATATGGTGATGATCAGGTCAAGTTGTGGCGCAGAGGTTTTGCTGTCACCCCGCCCGCGCTGGAAAAGAGTGACACACGCTATCCGGGCCACGATCCCCGTTATGCCCATCTGAGTGATAAGGAACTGCCGGTAACCGAAAGTCTGGCCAGTACCATAGAGCGCGTCATTCCATACTGGAATCAGGTGATCAAGCCCCGTATCGGCAGAGGTGAGCGGGTGATTATTGCCGCCCATGGTAACTCCCTGCGCGCTCTGGTGAAACATCTGGATAATTTAAATGAAGATGAGATTCTGGAGCTCAATATTCCCACCGGGGTGCCGCTGGTTTATGAGTTTGATCAGCAACTGCATCCACTTAAACGTTACTACCTGGGCGATGCGGCTGAAATTGCAGCGAAAGCAGCGGCAGTGGCGAATCAGGGGAAGGCGAAATAAGTTTGTGTTGTGTGCAGCGCCGGACCACCCTGGCGCTAGCGCGCCACCCCTCCACAGAGGGGAATTAATCAACGTTTTTTACGTCGTTCCACTACCGCAGCAGCCAGTTGCTGTAACACAACCTCACTATCCTGCCAGCCGATACAGGCATCGGTGACGCTCTGCCCATATACTAAGGGCTTGCCATTATCGGCATTCTGATTGCCTTCCACCAGGTGGCTCTCCACCATCACGCCCATAATCGCCTCTTCACCTCCGGCAATTTGCGCACAAACATCCGTGCACACATCGAGTTGTTTTTTGAACTGCTTGAGGCTGTTGGCATGGCTGAAGT
>JBOFSC010000654.1:0-1702 GCA_051651345.1 Enterobacteriaceae bacterium | reverse complement strand
CCTTGAGCTTCCTGCAGATTATCGCGCTGTAACGGCGCAACCGCACCGCGCTGGCCATGCTCGTACACCAGACGCCACAAACGCTTAATAAAACGGTTGGCCCCTTCAACGCCGGACTCCTGCCACTCCAGGGTCATATCCGCCGGAGAGGCGAACATCATAAACAGGCGCACGGTGTCGGCACCATATTTATCCACCATCAATTGCGGGTCGATGCCGTTATTTTTTGATTTGGACATCTTGCTCATGCCGGTGTAAATCAGCTCCTGCCCTGAGGCATCAGTGGCTTTGGCAATACGCCCTTTGCTGTCGCGTTCGATCCTGACATCCACAGGTGAAACCCAGTGACGGGTACCCTGTTGATTCTCATGGTAGAACGCATCTGCCAGCACCATGCCCTGACACAACAGACGTTTGGCCGGTTCATCAGAGTCAACGAGACCCACATCACGCATCAGCTTGTGGAACAGACGGAAATACATCAGGTGTAAAATCGCATGTTCAATCCCGCCAATATATTGATCCACTGGCAGCCAGTAGTTGGCGGCGGTGGGATCCAGCATTCCTTCCTGATAGTCTGGGCAGGTGTAACGGGCGTAATACCAGGAGGACTCCATAAAGGTGTCAAAGGTATCAGTTTCCCGCAGTGCCGGTTCACCGTGATAAGTGGTTTGAGCCCAGCTGGCATCCGCTTTCAGAGGGTTGGTGATGCCATCCCTTTTGGTCACTTCCGGCAGGATTACCGGCAGTTGATCTTCAGGGACGGGCACCACACTGCCATCTTCCAGGGTCAGCATCGGGATGGGGGCACCCCAGTAGCGCTGACGGGAGACCCCCCAGTCGCGCAGGCGATAATTAATCGTGCGTTTGCCCTGGCCCTGACTGGCCAGCTTGTCGGCAATGGCATTGAAGGCTTGCTCGAAATCCAGACCATCAAATTCACCGGAGTTAAACAGGCGTCCCTTATCGGTATAAGCCTGTTCGCTGACATCCGGCGGGGTGTCGTCACTGCCCAGGATCACCGGCAATATGGGTAAGTGATATTTGTGGGCGAACTCCCAGTCACGCTGGTCATGGGCCGGTACTGACATCACCGCGCCGGTACCATACTCCATCAGCACAAAGTTGGCGGCCCATACAGGGACCTTGTCGCCGGTCAGGGGATGCAGGGCAAACAGGCCGGTGGCTAGTCCCCGCTTCTCCATGGTGGCCATTTCGGCTTCTGCCACTTTGGTGTTGCGGCATTCGGCGATAAACTGTGCCAGCTCGGCGTTGTTTAAAGCGGCCTGTTCTGCCAAAGGATGAGTCGCCGCAATCGCCAGATAGCTGGCCCCCAGCAGTGTATCCGGGCGCGTGGTATAGACGACGATTTCCGCCTCACTGTCAGCGAGGGGGAAAGTGATCTCCACCCCTTCTGAGCGGCCGATCCAGTTGCGCTGCATGGTTTTGACCTGGTCAGGCCACTCCGCCAGGGTGTCGAGATCGTTTAATAACTCTTCGGCATAGGCGGTGATTTTAATAAACCACTGGGGGATAGATTTACGCTCTACCGGTGTATCACAACGCCAGCAACAGCCATCGATCACCTGCTCGTTAGCCAGTACGGTGAGATCGTGTGGGCACCAGTTAACTGCGGCCGTTTTTTTATAGGCCAGCCCCTTGTCATACAACTTAGTGAAGAACCACTGCTCCCAGCGATAGT
>JBOFSC010000653.1:0-3479 GCA_051651345.1 Enterobacteriaceae bacterium | reverse complement strand
CTGTTTAGGCAACAGCGCCAAAACACTGCTGTTGATACGGGCCTGGGGCAACAGCGCCCACAGCAGGGCCAACAGCAAAAGACACAACAGAGCCCAGGCATAAGCGCCCCGCCGCTGCCACTCAGAGGGCAAAATGTTTGCGTTCATCATCAGTCAAGGTAGCCGGTGTTAATTGATGCTGGCTGAAGGTGATTCGGGTACGGTCCCCCTGTTTGTCATACAGTTGAATCTGATCCAGATAAGTTTGTCCCTGCAGCTCGATGGTGTCGAAAATTTTGTCTAACGGCGTGGTTATCGGCGTCAGACGTAATTGCCAGCGCCCTTGCCCCAGCACCTTAAAATCCAGTTGAAAATTCTTTTCCAGTACGCTGCGATCCGCCAGGAACAGTGCCCGTAACAGATGGTTAAACTGGAACATCTGCGGATTGTTCTCTGCGGTGACCACCTGCACATCCTGGCCATTCATCACCTGAACCATGCGTGACTCATTGAGCATCAGCAACATGGGGAACGGCGCAGTTTGTTGCCACAGCAATCCCTGATCCCTGGCGATCACCATTTCACCACGGGAATGCAGAGGTTGCGGCATCTCTTTGATCTGACGCTCCTGCTCAAAATGGGCACGGATTATCGACTGTTGCGTAAAACGCTGTTGCAGTTCATCCAGCGTCAGTGCACTCACCCACTGGCTCAGCAGCAGCAGACACAGCGACCACCATTTCATGGTTTCACTCCCATTCGCTCAAATAAAATATCCGGACTGACAAAGCAGATCTCCTCTGTTTGTGCATTGACCGCCACCTGGATGGTGTAAGCCCGAGTCGTCCGTTTGCCACTGTGTGCGTCGAAGATCTGATAACCGATGCGCAGACGATTTTCATACTCCTCTAACGTGGCACGCACCCGGAACCGCTGTTCAAATTTCAGGACATCGCGATATTTGACTTGGCTGTCCACCACCGGCCACAAATAGCCTGACTCCCGCATCTGTCGGTAGCCATAATCAAACTGATTAAGCAGCGCCTCGCGGGCCACCTCAAAATAGCGGAAATAGTTGCCGTGCCAGACAACGCCCATCATATCCACATCATGAAACGGCACCTGCAGTTCTACCTCTGCGGTAAAACGTGAATCGGTCAACATCGGTTACTCCTTGCGTGTCACCGCATCTTGCGCTTCCGGCAACTGCCAGAAATCAAAAAAATTGAACCAGTCCAGGGGGGAGAGCAGCGCATAGTGCTGCAAACGGGCCGCATAGCGATCCACCGCCTGTTGTAATGCTTGCTGCCGCTGCCCGCGTGGTAACAGTAGCGGATCGGCATAGGGTTCACTGTAAATCTGTAAACAGCCCTGCTGGCGCAATGCAAACAGCAGAACCACCGGGCACTGCAGGGCCGCCGCCAGAATAAAAGGCCCTTGCGGGAAGGGGGCCGGACGCCCCATAAATTGGCTCCAGATCACCCGCCACTCACCGCCACGTTGCAAATTGACGGCAATCCGGTCACATACGATAGCGACCCATTCGCCCCGTTCGAGTTTCTGTTGCAACAGGATGGCGGTCTCCGGCCCGAGTTGGGTGACCGGCAACAGATGCAGCGAGGATTGGGGCGCCATCTCTTCCATAATACGTTTGAAGCGCTGAGCATGTTCGCTAAACACCAGCGCCGTAATGACTTTATGCTGACTCCGTTGGGCCAGCGCTCTGCAGACTTCAACATCTCCCAGATGAGACACCAGCAGCAGCTTGCCTTTGTTGTTCTCTATTTCCAGCGTCTCTTCTGCCCCAGGGGCAAATTTCACCTGTTGGCCGTAATGCAGCTCACCGCGCCAGCTGGCTATCTTATCCAGCATGGCACTGCCGAAGCGCAGAAAATGGCGGTAACTGTTTAAACCACGCGGCGCAGGATGACCGTCTTGGCTACCCACCTGCTTCACCCGGGCAATCCATTGGTGTGACGCCTGACGCTGATGACGTGCGGACAGCCAGAAAACCGCCACCACTGGATAGAGCAGCAGCTCAAAAGCCTTGCGCCCCAGCAGGCGATACACCAGCAGCATCACTCTCATTCCCGCCAGGCCTCTGACCTCCGGCTGTTGCGCCCAGTGCTGACGGCGACGACGCATCAGCAGTGAGGGTGCCCGGCGTAACATGCCAAAGAACAGGCGGGTATGCATCCACGAAATCCGCCAGTTATCTTTGACGGCATCAAAGTGAGACAGGCCATTGTGCGGATAGATTACCCGCGTGGGGATAAAGCGGCTTGGGGTTCCCTGCCAGTAGAGGCGCACCATGATTTCGGTATCAAAATCCATGCGCTTGCCCAGGGAGCAGTGCTGCGCCAGGGAGAGCGTGGCGGCCAGGGGATAGACCCGAAAACCGCACATGCTGTCCTGCAAAGAGAGGGATAATGTTTCAATCCATACCCACACATGGGTGACCCAGCGCCCATAGCGACGGGAGCGCGGCATTGAGGCATCATAAATGGGTTTGCCGGAAATCAACGCCTGCGGATAGAGGCGAGCCTCCGCCAGCATCAGAGGAATATCCTCCAGCGTATGCTGTCCATCGGCATCCACTTGCAGCGCATGACTAAAACCGGCCTGCGCCGCCGCACGCAACCCCTGCAGGACGGCAGCCCCTTTGCCCTGATTCTCATCCAGGCGTAATAAGGTGACTTGTGCTGTCTGCTCAGCTAAACGCAGCAACTCCAGGCGGGTGGTTTCATCGCTGCCATCATCGACAATAAAACAGTGCAGAGCAAAAGGGGCCAGACGGCTCAACACTTGCTCCATCATCGCCCCGTGGTTATAACAGGGAATGAGAATGCAGGCAGAGAATGGGCTGTCATTTAACGACATAAGCGGATTTTCCCACTGCTGTTCATCTGCCGCTCCCCTGGCGTATGGCGCTGGTAACTAAACAGTAGTGTCTGTCGCGCCGCCTGCTACTCCAGGAGCAGAGAGACCCTATTCCCTGGCAACAGGGGCGACTGAAATTTGATATTCTGGATCGACTGAAACTGATATCCCGGTACCAGCAATTGTGTGGCGTACTCCATCACCCACTCAACCTGCGCCAATCCCGGCAACAGGGCCTGAATCGGGAAATGTCCCTGAAACCACCACAGAGAGGGGTCCAGCTCGAGAATAATTTCCGCATGGCAGGCATCCGGCTGTATCCGCTCTATTTCACGGGGTTTCATCAAATAGCTCCTTTAATTGCCTGTAGACACGCTTGTGCATGCAATTAACAGGAATCGCATCGACAACACGCCAAAAACGCGGCACGGCCACGGGCTCCAGCCAGGGCAACAGCGCACTGCGCCAGGCAAATTCAAGTCGTTTTTTGCCTTTCTGCTGCCACTCTTTTCGGGCTTCTTCAGTTAACACCAGCAACGCGCCAATGCCCTGTCTGCCATGACGGTTGATCAGCAACGCAGCCGCCTCGCTGACCCCCTCAAGTGCCAGCAGGCGACGTT
>JBOFSC010000652.1:0-4382 GCA_051651345.1 Enterobacteriaceae bacterium | reverse complement strand
GGTTGTGTTGGTTGTGTTGGTTGTTTTGGCGAATGATCATTTGATCATGATCACAGCACACTTTCCACTCTTTTTTCTAAAAATACGTCATTTTTTCTATCGTTATCAGTTGGTTGATCCTAAAGATCCTACGTATATCTAATCCATTATATGCTACAACCATCTCACGATTAATGTTATTGCACAACAAGATATCGCTTTTTATGTGATGTTAATCAAGCAATTATTCTCTCGTATTTGCTCATCCCCCTTTGCTACACTGGGGAAAAGTGACAGACAACAGTATCAGGGAGGTGAAACAAGGTGGTAACCGTAGAAATGGGTCACAGAAAGCCGTTTTATAGCGTGGCGGGTGTGATAATCGGAGTGCTGGCGTTGGGACTGACGATATTTCATTTTTTTGCCGCGCCGCTGGAGCCTGCGCCGACATTGAAAAGTAGTCTGGTTGAACTGGCGCAACTGGCTAAGGGTGCGATAGCAGACGCCGTGAGACAGGAAACAGCCTCGCCTTCGCCTTTAGCTAAGGGGAGGATGAGTCTGGATCTGAAAATGATTTATGGCACCGTGGCTCTGGGGATTCTTGCTATCTCCTGCGGGCTCTGCGCCATGTTACGGCGTGAGGAGCCGATTCTGCGTTATCTGGCGATGACACTTGGGGGTAGCGTGATTATCTGGCAAGCCAGTCTGATGGCTGCGGGCATTATTCTGGTGATTGTGGCGCTGCTGATTGTGATTATGCTGCTCAATGGGGTGGTACTTTAAGTTGTGGCAGCGGTTTAGAGGGGGTCTGGTCAATTCCCCTCCACGGAGGGGAATTAACTTATTATCACCGCTCGCTTTCGCCCCCCAGCGCTTCGATTAACTCACTGATCAGCAGGGTCAACTCCCCGGTCAACAGCAGCGCATCGGCATCGAACCGCTGGGCGATATCCTCTTTATCAATATCTTCATTTTGCTCACGCAGGGTTTCACCATACTTTAGCTTTGTGACAGCGCCCTCTTCGGACAGGGTAAACAGAATGCGCTCTCGCCACTCCAGAGCGAGCCGGGTCACTAATTTTCCGGCGGCAATATGGGAGTGAATTTCATCACTAAATAGATCCTGCTTTTTGCAGCGGATCACGCCGCCCTCTTCCAATAACGATTTCAATTCCGCCTCATCCATCAATTGGAAGCCTTCGGGCAAATTTTGTTCACGTAACCAGTCGGTGAGGGTCAGGGCGATGGGATTCTCCAGCGACAGGGGCGTCACAGGCAGGGAGCCGGTACATTTACGCAGCAGGGCCAGCATCTCTTCCGCACGCTTGCTGCTGGCCGCATCCACCATGATCAGCGAGTGCGTGGTATCAATCCACATCCAGGTCTGGCGAAAACGGCTGAAAGCACGGGGCAGAAGCTGCTGCAACACTTCATCTTTTAACGAATCTTTTTCTGTCTTATGCAATTTACGCTGCTGCGCGGCTTCCAGTTTGCTGATTTTGGCCTGATGAGCCTGTTTGACCACGGGGCCGGGGAGAATTTTCTCTTCGGTCTGCGCGCACAGGATCAACTGTCCGTTAATGGCGTGTAGCAGAGAATCACTGGCCTCACCCAGAGGTGACAGCCAACCCATTTTGCTCATATCCTGACTACCACAGGGCAAATAGCGCATCGGTTCCAGTTGTTTTTCCAGCGCTGCCGCCTCCAGCACAATATCGCGGTTCAGGCGGTAGATCTGTAAATTTTTAAACCATTGCATGGCCATGGCAGGGGCTCCTCCGGCAGGGTATTGATAGCAAAGGAGGGGATCATACCGCTAGCATCATCATTTGTCGCCTGCAAAAAATAGAAGGCTTATACTAAGGGCTGAGATCATCACTATCCTGAAACCACCTTACAGTCCCCAGGAGAGACCATGACGGTACAAGTTATTTCGCCACAGCAGGTTCAGGCGTTACTCCAGCAAGGAGTGAAGTTAATTGATGTTCGTTCACAGGAAGAGTATGCCCGTGAGCATATTGCCCAGGCGCAGTTAATGCCCCTTGCCACACTGGAACCCGCCGCGTTAAGCGACGCGCTCAGGGCACCACAGGGCATTATATTTTGCTGCCAGGCAGGTATTCGTTCCAAACAGGCAGCCGAAAAAGTGGCAGCTTTTAGTCCGGAGTGTACGATATACACTCTCGAGGGAGGGGTTAATGCCTGGAAAAAAGTGGGATTGGCGTTGGAGCAGGATAAGAGCCAGCCATTTCCAATTATGCGCCAGGTGCAAATGACAACCGGCAGTCTGATTCTGCTGGGAGTTGTTCTGGGCTATGGCCTTCATCCCGCCTTTTTTCTGTTATCCGGAGTGATCGGCGCTGGCTTACTGATGGCGGGAGTGACCGGTTGGTGTGGTATGGCCCTGCTGTTGGCTAAGATGCCCTGGAATAAACGCTAAGTGAATCGCACAAAGTGACAAAAAAAGCCGATTATTTTGTCACTTTGTGCAGTGTGCCGTTTTTTATTAATCACTCTCTTCAGCTAACGTCAGTTGCCAGCCATTTACGGCATTCCAGTACTGTTGCTCCTGTAACAGGTCCGCCTGCAACAGACTATTTTGCTGCAGGAAATCTTCAGGAAAAATCAGTTGCCAGTGACCCTGGTCGGTGATGAGACGCAGGCTATCGGGCTGTGTGGTGGCCTGACGCTGGTTATTGAGCAGTACCGCCAGGCGCAGCAGTTGCACCAGAGGCTGATACTGCTTCTTCTTAAACAGGGTGAAACGCGGAAGGTCGTCGCTCTTTATTCCCTTGCGATGCAGGCGCACCAGGGTTGCCAACATCAATTGATGCTCCTGGTTAAAGCCGGGCAGATTGGTATTTTGCAGAATATAGGCCGAGTGACGTTGTAAACCATCATGATTGATACTCAGACCCACCTCATGCAACAGAGCCGCCCAGCGCAGCAGAGACTCAAGCTGTGAATCGGCCTGTTTGCGGTTCTGCTTCTTCCACTGATCATAGAGATATTGGGTGCTGGCCAGCACGCGCCGGGCCTGTTCGCGATCAATATTATAGTGTTCAGCGAGGCTGCGGGCGGTGCGGCTGCGAATATCCTGATGGCGAAAGCGCTCTTCCATCTCATAAAGCACCCCCTCACGCAAGGCCCCCTCTGACAGATAGAGCGCCTTAATATGCAGGGCATCAAACAGGGCTCTCAGGATAGCGAGACCGGGGGCAAAAATATCGCGCCGGTCATCCGACAGCCCTGGTAAGTTAATCTGGCGGCAATTTTTAAACTTAAGACTCTTGCTGATCAGCAGTTGCAGCCGTTCCGGGGTGATCCCATCCTCTTTCTCTCCCAGCTCCTGCAGAACAGCACAGGCAGCCTTGATGGTACCGGAGGCCCCCAGGGCTATCTGCCAGCCATACTGCCGAAACTGCCAGGCGATCCCTTCCAGCTTTTGGCTGGCAGCGATGCAAGCCTGCTGAAAGCGCGCTTCACTGATCTGCCCCTCGGGAAAGAAGTGTTTGGCGAAGCTGACGCAGCCCATGCGGCGGCTCTCAGCCAGAATGGGGTTAAAGCCATTGCCGATCACCAATTCTGTCGAACCGCCCCCGATATCGATCACCAGTTTTTGGCCTTTTTCCGGATGAGTATGGGCCACACCCATATAGATCAGGCGTGCCTCTTCCTGACCTGCAATAATTTCGATGGGATAGGGAATGATGGCGGCGGCTCTTTTTAAAAACAGAGGGGAGTTGGCCGATTCCCGCAGGGTATAGGTGGCGACGATACGCACCTGTTGTGGCATAAACCCCTGCAGGCGCTCGGCAAACATCGCCAGGCAGTTCAGGCCGCGAGCCATGGCCTCTTCGCTTAAATGATTTTTACTGTCGAGACCTTCGGCAAGCTGAACCCGTTGTTTAACACGGCTCAGCACCTGAATAGAACCATTGATAATCCGAGCTACGATCATGTGGAAGCTGTTGGAGCCCAGATCGATAGCGGCGATTTCTCGCGGCTTATGCTGCGGACTGAGAATATTAAATGGCATAGGGAGTTTAGTCTCTCTGTTGTTGCAAATTTTTCAAATAATCATAGATAGCCATCTGGGAGCGGATCCTGGGCTTTCTGCCGCAAGGGACGTACCAGTTGCTCAGCTCTTTATCAAGATAGCGCGCCTTGACATTATCGCTAAACTGTATCTCCATGATATCAATAAGTTGTTGTTTTAATTCTGGATCGTAGATAATCACACCCACCTCGATGCGATAGTCAATATTGCGCGTCATCCAGTCGGCGGAAGAGATAATCACTTGATTCTCGCCATTATTGGCAAAAATATAGACCCGGGCATGCTCCAGAAAGCGATCGATAATGCTGATAGCACGAATATTGTCACTGACGCCAGGGAGTTG
>JBOFSC010000651.1:0-1253 GCA_051651345.1 Enterobacteriaceae bacterium | reverse complement strand
CCTAACTTATGAAGGAACTGGAGAGCGCGAGTCGCACGAGTGATAGAAAGGTTGCCAGTCTCTGACTCTGTTGCCAGACCACACTCAATAGCAATTGTCGCCATCGTTGCATTTACACGGTTCGCCAGCGGGTCATAATGGAAACAGAGGGCCTGCAAAAGCGCATCTATAGCTTTTAGACGGCATTCAGGCGGCATACGACGCCTTTGCCCCCGTGAACGGGCGGCTGCAACATGAATTGCAAATTCAAAACGATAGGGTAGCCCTAACGCCGCTTTCATCAATTTTCTGTTGAATGGTAAAGTTCTTTTATCTTCCGGCACCGAAAATTGAGGATTCACATTTTTGGGGCGGCCTGGGTAACAGGTGTTAGGAGAGTGTTTTTTGTCAGACACACCCGCCAGCACTTATGGCGGTGTAAAATGGTTGTATTAGGTTCAGCATTTGCTATAATCCCTATTGGCTTGTTGCCAAATTCGACCCCCTGATTTCCTGTCTGACCCGCCAAAGTTAAACGAGGATTCAGGGGGGTTTTACTTTTTGTGGCTTTCGCCACCCCTGGACGCTAATTACCGGGAACGTCCCACCCGCAAGAATTCGTTTGTCACTACATATAGCGCAACCAGCAACTAACATACAATATATAGTGTTTTACAGCACATACCGCCGGAAAGTTACCATATAGCAATACAATGATCAATCGTTGGATCGAAGAAGGATCGTGTCTGACAAAAAATGCAACCACATGAATATTAAAAATATTTTAACTTATTACTTCATCTATTAAGATTCGCTCGAATCAAACCGTTCTACAAGGATCCTCTAAGAGAGGATTTATCATTTATTCATTAAAATCATTATGGTATAAAGTTACAAGTATCTTAATTTTTGATGCCGATCACATTTCTGACAAAATCAATCTTTCAGACAATCAGCCAGTTGCTTCACCAGTTTTCTGGCGTCATCGCGTTGTGATGCCAGTTTTTGAGCCTCAGATAAAGCGCTATGATAGGGATTTATATTTTCATTATTTCTATTACGTTGAAATTTGAGAATATTTTCTGCAAAGTCATCGTCAACCGTATAAAAGTATCCCTCTGGGTAGTCCAGTACCTTTATACGTAGGATCTTTAGGATCAACCAACTGATAACGATAGAAAAAATGACGTATTTTTAGAAAAAAGAGTGGAAAGTGTGCTGTGATCATGATCAAATGATCATTCGCCAAAACAACCAACACAACCAACACAACC
>JBOFSC010000650.1:0-3869 GCA_051651345.1 Enterobacteriaceae bacterium | reverse complement strand
TCACTCTTTTTCTAACCGGGGGAACATCCAATGCAAGCACAGCAAATTGATGCCATTGTCCGGGCTGTGATCAGCCGGCTGGAACAGGAACAGAAGACAGCCCTGCCAGGACAGTCTGACAGTATGAGTGTGACGGCGTGTGAAAGCTGCTCACAGGATCTGGGATCGGCGGAGGCGAAAGCCTGGATAGGCGTCTCTGACCCCCATAATCTGGACGTATTGCGCGGCCTTAAAAATAATACCGGTGCCCGTGTTGGCAACGGACGTGCAGGGGTGCGCCCACGGACGCAATCGCTATTACGTTTTCTGGCGGATCACTCACGCTCCAAGGATACCGTGCTGAAAGAGATTCCGGCTGAGTGGGTACAGCACCACGGATTACTGGAAGTTCAGTCACAAGTGATTGACAAAGATCAGTATCTCACGCGTCCTGATCTGGGGCGGATATTGAGCGCCGAGGGAGAGCAGAGCCTGCGCACCCAGTGTAAACAGAGGCCGCAGGTGCAGGTGGTGATTGCCGATGGTTTATCCACCGATGCTATTTTGGCTAACTATGATGAGATCCTGCCGCCGCTACTGCAAGGGCTGGAGAGTGCCGGACTCAATGTGGGTACGCCCTTTTTCGTCCGCTACGGACGGGTAAAAATTGAAGATCAGATCGGTGAACTGCTGGGCGCAGAAACTGTGGTGATGCTGGTGGGTGAGCGTCCGGGATTGGGACAGTCAGAAAGTCTCTCCTGCTACGCCGTTTACCGCCCTGGTGCCAACACGGTGGAGGCGGATCGCACCTGTATTTCCAATATTCACCGCGCGGGCCCCCCCCCGGTGGAAGCGGCTGCGGTTATTGTAGATCTGGTTAAACGCATGCTGGAAAAACAAGCTTCCGGCATTACTCTGAGTCGACAGTAGGGAAATAGTATGGCGATATTGGATAGAATTAAGCCCAGTGTCACGGCGGTCCGTTTGATAGCCTCCCTGCATCCTGATTTTCGGCGTGAACTAAAGTTAGCGCCGGAGATCAACAGCCTGGGATTATTAACTGCCGATTCAGATGACGTGGCCTATATTGCGGCGGATGAGGCGACTAAACAGGCGCAGGTGGAAGTGGTGTATGGCCGTTCCCTGTATGCCGGCGCGGCACACTCTCCTTCCCCTTCATCCGGGGAAGTGTTAATCATGCTGGGGGGCCCCTCGCCGGCGGAAGTTCAGGCAGGGCTGGATGCCATGATGGCCACCATTGAATATGGTCCGGCATTTCAGTGGGCGACAGAAGCGCAGGATTGTGCTTTTCTGGCCCATGTGGTTGCGCGCAGTGGCAGTTATCTCGCACAGCAGGCGAATATTCCTGTTGGGGAGTCGCTGGCCTATCTGGTGGCGCCGCCCCTGGAGGCGACTTTTGGTATCGATGCGGCATTAAAAGCCGCTGATGTAACCATGGCGGTTTATGTGCCGCCCCCGTCAGAAACCAACTATTCTGCGGCTTTTCTGACGGGCAGTCAGTCAGCCTGTAAAGCAGCTTGCCAGGCCTTCAGCCAGGCAGTTTTGGATATAGCCAGTTACCCATTGCCGGGAGGGAAGGTATAATAGCCTCTTCCCTGCTTAGGGGAAGAAGCTAAAAACAGACAAGGCATCAGCGGAAGAGATTTTCTCCGCGAGGGGGAAAGCGATGAGCGATTATCAGGGAGAGGTTAAGTTACACCATTTAGTGACAGATTTTGCACGGCAACACAGGGAAAACGGTACTCAGGCGTATGTACCGCAGGTGACAGAAGGGGCAATAAGTCGATATTGCACCGATGATGTCTATGAACATGCCTGCAATATCACCGCCTGGCAGCAACTGTATGACCAGTTGCGTCCGGGCCGCTTTTCGGGTGAATTAACGGAAATCTGGCTGGAGGGTTTACAGTTTTTTCAGGAATACACCAGCATCGCTCTGCGCCAATCCTGCCTTGTCTGGCCTGATGCCATCTGGATTGGCCTGCCACTACAGGGGCAGGAGGGCTATATCGGCTCGCAGCTTCTGGACGAACAGCATATCGCCGTTCGTCCCGGCGGCACCGAGTTTGAACTCAACACCCCCAATGACTACACCATCATGGGTGTCGTCGTGGATCAACGCCAGTTACAACACTATCTGCACTTGCAGGACGAGGAGGGGGAAACCGTCAGCCATCTGATGGGCAGTGAATCCCTTCTGGTTAATCCGCAACAAAAACAACTGATTTGCCACTTTTTGCAGGAAGCCCTGTGTGCCGGAGAGAACTATTCTTTGGGCATGCGCAGCCGTGCGGTGCGCAAGGTGCTGTTACATAATTTGCTGGATGGCATGCTGAATCTACTGCTCAGTGCCCGACCATCGGAACCCCGGCTGATACGCAGCCAGCAAACCATGCAGCGGGTGGTGACCCATGCGCGAGACTATATTCTGGCCCATGGGGATCAAGTGATCACCATTGTTGATTTGTGTCGCCATCTGCACGTCAGCCGACGGACTTTGCAAAACTGTTTTCAGCAGCGCCTCGGTATCAGCCCCAATAGTTACCTGAAGGCGATCCGTCTGAATGCTGTGCGTCGCGAGCTGGTCAGCAGTTACTCCCCCTGGCGTACGGTGCAGGAAGCGGCAGCAGCCTGGGGATTCTGGCATATGAGTCAGTTAGCAGTGGATTATTACCGCCTGTTTGGTGAACGTCCATCAGATACCCTGGCGGACAGGGGAAAATTACAACGTCGCTGGATATAACGGCTATCCCCGGCGTCATCATGTGAAGACGCGGGGGAGTGATAAGAGGGGAATTACAGCCGATTATGCTTTTTGCGATAGGCGATATGACCGATAAACTCCACCATAATGGTGGACGCCGCGATGGAAGTGATATCACTGGAATCGTACTGGGGGGCAACTTCCACCAGGTCATAACCAATGATATTCAGATCCTTGAGGCCGCGGATAATCTCCATGGCTTGAGCGGTAGTGGTACCACCAGGTACTGGGGTACCGGTGCCCGGCGCATAAGCGGGGTCGAGATAATCGATATCGAAAGTCAGGAAGGCTTTGCTGTCACCGACCCGCTCGACAATACGGTCGATGATTTCCTGAGTGCTCATTTTGCTGCACTCCACCGCGGTGAGGGAGGCATAACCCAACTTTTTGGAGTTCTGGGTACATTCAGGGCCATATAATCCTTCACGGATACCTACCTGAATGGATTTACTGGTATCGACCAGACCCTCTTTGGCCGCATGGTAAAACGGAGTACCGTGGCAGTAGGGTTTACCAAAATAAGCGGGGATGGTGTCGTAGTGAGCATCAAAGTGGATCAGGGCAACGGGGCCATGGACCTGATGGCAGGCACGCAACTCCGGCAGGGTGACACTGTGGTCTCCCCCCATAGCGACAGGGATAACGCCAGCCTGGAAGATGGGCAACATCCCTTCGGTAATCAGGGCAAAGGAGTCTTCCAGATAGCCGGGAATGGTGCCGAGGTCACCATAATCCACACCGGAGCAGTAATCATAAATCGCCACATCCAGGTGCGGATTATAGGGTTTAGCGGCAAACACAGACATTTCACGAATAGAGGCAGGTCCAAAACGGGTGCCGGGGCGAAAGGTCGTGCTGTTGTCATAAGGGAGTCCCAGTACAACAAAATCTACCTCTTCCAGGGTGGTGACATGCGGTAACCGCATAAAAGTCCGAATACCTGAAAAGCGGGGGGAGTGTAATGAACTAATCATATGTAGGTACTTAAGCTCATAACACATTGATGTACCTTTAATTCATTACAGGGTAAATACTAAGACCTAACGATAGCAACATACTTTTCTGATCTCGCCTGGGATGAGCTCGTTGACCATGAGTCGCAAAA
>JBOFSC010000649.1:0-2889 GCA_051651345.1 Enterobacteriaceae bacterium | reverse complement strand
CTAACCGCTTCAGTACGCTGGCAAATCGACACAGCATCAATTCATCACCTGCCCCAAACTCTGTCCAGATAACGATAGCGCGTCCCTGTAAACTCTCCCCCCGCCAGGCCGGATAATCGATGGGAGGGGGGATGGATGTTTTGAAATGATGATGGTGTTGATACAGTTGCTCCCGAAGCTGAAAACCTTGATCAAAACGCGCAGATTGTAATAAATTCAGCACTCGATAGAGTTTGGGCTTCCATTGCTCAGGCAGTTTTTTTACGCACTGACGCCAGAGTTTATCGATCTCTTCTGCTCGCCCCTCTCTGTGCAGCAGAATATTTAACATCAAACAGGCTTCAATAGATTCCGGGTCGAGACTTAACGATTTGCGATACTCTTTTTCTGCCGCCACAAAGTCCGCCTGGCAATCCAGTTGTAAGGCGGCTTGATAGTGTGTGAAGGCTTGTTGTTGCTTGTGCGCCTTATTCATAAAAACCACGCAGGATAAAAAATAGATGCATGATATTGATATTAGCGCACAGCAGAAAAAGGGGTGGTGGTATTAGCGGATTTAATCGCAGGCGCCGGTCTCCCCCTGATCCAGACAGACCCAGTCAACGGCTTTGTCCGAATTATTGGTCAGCCAGGTGGTGGAACCCGATGAAAAACACATATCTGTCAGGTCCTTATTATTAATCCGAAAACTATCCCCTCGCTTAGACAACAGAATATGTTGCCCATCGCCAAGGTCCAGGGAGACGCCATTGCCCGGATACTGCACTTTAACGGTGAGATCTTGCGGTGCCGCTAAATGGCACTCACCAACCTCCAACCCTTCCAGACCTTCAAAGCTGAAAGGTTGAGTGCTATGGGGAGCAAAATGATAAACAATCCGGTCTGCCCGTGATACGGAAGAAAACAGACAAACGGGGAGTAACATGGCAATCACAACAGTGGTACGTAACATAATTCTCTCCACAAACGGCCAATACAGAAAGCGACACTCTACTCAAATGTTGCTCAATAGTTAAATAACATTGCCTTATAACCAATACGCCGCTAATTAATGTTCAGTGATAATTCCCCTGCGTAGCATCTGTCTCTACACACGCCAGGGAACGGGTTAACTCCCCTCTGTAGCATAGGTATCTACACAAAAAGGGGAGCTGGTTAATTCCCCTCCGTGGAGGGGTGGCGCGCTAGCGCCGGGGTGGTCCATACAGCGTAATCCCTCTGGCTTGCAATATCCTTTCAGCTCGCCATTTAAGTTGTAATGAAAATATTTTTCATGCAGTGATGTGAACATGGTCGAATTACGACTTAAAAAAAGCCGCGTTGTTAACACTATGTGACTTATCTCATATCTTTAATTTTTGCCGACAGAGTAAGATGCAACAAATGTTGACGTTGTCATTTATTCTGTATGGCTTTATCGGCCTCTCTTTTTTGAGGTAAATGTCTTTTTTATAAACAAATGACAACGTCAACATTCAACAAATCATAAAAAATAGACGACCTGACCGGAAACAACAGAGCCGGTATAAAAAAAGGAAGGCGAGATGAGTACATTACCCAAAAGTATGAAAGCCGTTGTCTGCCACGGCCCTGATGATTATCGCTATGAGCAGATTGATACGCCAACAGCAGGGCCGGGAGAGGTGATAATCAATGTGGAGGGGTGTGGCATCTGCGCCGGTGACTGTAAAGCCATGGGCGGAGCGCCGATGTTCTGGGGGGAGGATCCCTGGGTTAAGACGCCGGTGGTGCCGGGACATGAATTCTATGGTCGGGTGGTACAGCTTGGCGAAGGTGCGGCACAGCAGCGGCAGTTACAAATTGGTGACCGGGTGATCGCTGAACAGATAGTGCCCTGCTGGCAATGCCGTTACTGTAAATCAGGCCACTATTGGATGTGCGAAGTCCACAATATCTACGGTTTTCAGAAAGACGTGGCGGAAGGGGGCATGGCGGAATATATGCGTTTCTCCACCCGGGCCATTATTCACCATATCCCGCCGGTCCTGACTGATAAGGATGCAGCCCTGATCGAACCCATGGCCTGCGCGATCCACACGGTAAATCGCGCTGCTATCCAGCTCGATGATGTGGTGGTACTGGCTGGAGCCGGCCCGCTGGGCCTCTGCATGGTACAGGTTGCCCACCTCAAGACACCACGTCAGTTGATCGTGCTGGATACCCTGGATGACCGGCTGGCACTGGCGCAAAAACTGGGTGCGGACAGAGTGATCAATCCGCTTAAAGAGGATGCCGATGCCCTGGTAAAACAGCTCACCGGCGGTTATGGCTGCGATGTCTATATCGAAGCGACCGGTGCTCCCATTGGGGTTACTCAGGGGTTACAGATGATCCGCAAGCTGGGCCGCTTTGTGGAGTTCAGTGTCTTTAATCAGGCCACCACCGTGGACTGGTCAATTATCGGCGATCGTAAGGAACTGGATATTCGCGGTGCCCACCTGGCGCCTTACTGCTACGAAATTGCCATCGATCTGTTTGCCCGGGGTTTGGTTACCGCTGAAGGTATCGTGACCCATACGCTGCCCATTGAACAGTGGCAGGAGGCATTCGCTCTGGCAGATTGCGCTGATTCGATCAAAGTGGTTATCGCGCCCTGACCGGTTTTAGGGGGATTGACTATGGGACAGGCAGTAACGAACTGTGTCATCGGTGTGGATGTGGGAACGCAAAGCACCAAGGCGCTGCTGATGACTCCGCAAGGGCGGATTCTGGCTCAGGCCAGCGCGGGCTATCAGGTGGAGAGCCCACGGCAGAAATGGGCGCAGCAGTGGCCGGATGTGTGGTTTCAGGCGGTATGCCAGACCATCGCCCAATGTGTGCGTGAGGCCGGAGTAGCGGCAGCCAATATCAAAGGGATCTGCATCAGCA
>JBOFSC010000648.1:0-1426 GCA_051651345.1 Enterobacteriaceae bacterium | reverse complement strand
CGTACTGTTGCTGATACTGCTGTTGCTGTTGTTGTTCACACAGCAGTTGATTGGGCAAAAAATCACTGGCCCACACCTGTCCGTGGGGATGAGGTTGCGAACATCCCATCATTTCGCCTTTATTTTCGAACAGTTGTACCCACAGATAGCGCTGCCCCAACTCTTGCGCCTGGTCAACCCAGGTGTCGATCACTGCAGTAACCTCATCCAGAGTCAATTCCGGCAGGGTTCTGGCATGGTCAGGGGAAAAGCAGATCACCCGGCTCAGGCCGCTGACACTCTGGGTGCGAAATAACGGATGTTGCTCGCTCTCCTCCACCGGCTGGCAGGCTTCAGGCAGCAGAGCGGAAAAATCATTCTGAAACACAAAAGTTTGTTGGTAATCGGGATTTGTTGCCCCATTGACCCGCTGATTTCCCGGACACAAAGAACAGTTGGCATCATGGTGGGACAATATGATATCAGCAGGCGTTTCATCATGTCCCAGCCAGGGACGCCGGGCACGATGGGGAGAGACTAAAACCCACTCACCACTGAGCGGGTTATAGCGGCGGTGCGGGCATTCAGCCGGATTAAAGGGTGTGTTAACTTTCATCATCGGATCACAAATTACCTGTCAACGGTTGTCATTTTCATACTACAGTCATAAACAGTTGTTCTCCACTATTTTAGGTATGCAGTTTTTAATGGTCGTGTTACCCTTTCCTCTGTTTGTATCATGCTGGTGATAAAAACTCTCCCCCATGAGAGAGGAAACAATGTTTCATTTTAAAATCAATTGTTAACATATGGATATATCTTTATGGAACCAAACACATCTCACGCGATTTTTCATGGCACTTTCTTCGAAAAATTCCTCTCTGTTACCCACTATCAAACCCTGGTCGCTATCCTCGCCCTTCTGGTCTGTTTTTGGATAGTTAAACAGCTACAAAATCGCAAAGTCAGCTTCTCTTTGCGGATGCTGGCGGCACTGGTCATCGGCGCCGTTCTGGGTTTAGGGATCCAGGCTATCGAAGCGTTCCCGGATCAACCCACACTCTGGATGAATGAAGCCGCCGCATGGTATGGCCTCTTTGGTCGCGCCTTTATCGCCTTTATTCGTATGTTGGTGATCCCGCTGATTTTCGTCTCGATCGTTAAGGTTATTCTGGACTTTGCCGGTAAAGAGGAGCTACCCAAAATCGCTTTTCGCGGTATTTTCTGGTTGCTGTTTACCACCGCCATTGCCGCAGTCGTCGGTATCTTACTGGCCGATCTCTTTAAGTTAGGCAACCATCTGGTGGATGGTCATAGCCCGGCGGCTCAGGCAAAAGAGTATACCAATATCATCGATACCTTTATCCGTCTGATTCCCAATAACATTATCTCTGCCATGGCGGGTGATAATATCGTCGGTCTGGTGATCTTTTCCGCTCTGCTGGGG
>JBOFSC010000647.1:0-2207 GCA_051651345.1 Enterobacteriaceae bacterium | reverse complement strand
GTCAAGAAAATAGTTTGCTATGCTCGAAAAAACAGCGGGTATAAATAGCTTGTACCGTGTCAGTCAGGGATAGAGTACAATAATATCATGCGCCAACGAGGTGATTTAATGAGTGGAGAGGAGAAAACCATGTCATTTGACGTTTTGAACAACTGGAAGGCAAAGTTCAGCAAGCGCTGGATACAATAGCACTACTGCGAATGGAAGTAGAAGAGTTGAAGGAGCAGAAGAGTTCCATGAGCCATCAGATGCAGGAGGCTTCCGGTCATCACGATCAACTGGTGCAGGAAAACGAGCAGTTAAAACAGGAACAAGCATTATGGCAGGAGCGCCTGCGTACGTTACTGGGTAAAATGGAAGAGGTGTAAATCCAGACTTGTTTTGTGACTGATGTCGGTGCTATCAGGAATAAAATCTGTTATCTATAGTAGGGTCATTATATCAACGGATATCCAACATGACCCTACCTTCTTCTCAGCCAGTCAAGTCAGCCACCCTTGTTGAACGTCTTTTTAAACTGCGCCAGCACAATACCAACGTCAGAACGGAAATTATTGCCGGCATCACCACCTTCCTCACGATGGTCTATATCGCCCTGGTCAACCCACAGATTTTGGGTGCCGCGCATATGGATACCAGTAGTGTTTTTGTTGCCACCTGTCTGATCGCGGGTCTGGGTAGTATTTGTATGGGGCTGTTTGCCAATCTGCCCGTCGCCCTGGCACCGGCCATGGGGCTGAATGCTTTTTTTGCCTTTGTCGTGGTGGGCACCATGGGTCTCTCCTGGCAAGTCGCTATGGGAACCATATTCTGGGGGGCGGTTGGGCTGTTTTTGATCACCCTGTTTCGTATTCGCGGCTGGATAATCGCCCATATCCCTGACAGGCTACGTATTGGTATCACCAGTGGTATTGGCCTGTTTCTGGCCCTGATGGGATTAAAAAATATGGGTATCATTGTGGCCAATCCGGCCACCCTGGTCACCATTGGTAATCTTGCCAGCCATACTGCCCTGCTGGGGGCAACGGGCTTCTTTATTATCGTGATTCTGGCGGCACGCAACATTCACGCCGCCGTGTTAATTTCCATTGCCATCACCACACTACAGGGCACCATTTTCGGTGATGTACAATATAGTGGCCTGTTTGCCATACCACCCAATATATTACCGGTGATCGGTGAGGTGAATATTGTGGGCGCACTGGATATGACCCTGGCCGGTATTATCTTCTCCTTTATGCTGGTGAATCTGTTTGACTCCTCCGGCACCCTGATTGGGGCCACCAATAAAGCCGGACTGCTTAACAAGCAGGGGACATTTCCCAATATGCAGCGCGCCCTCTATGTCGACAGTCTCAGCTCTGTGGGCGGGGCATTTATTGGCACTTCCGCCGTCACCGCCTATGTGGAGAGCAGCGCAGGCGTTTCCGTGGGTGGGCGTACCGGCCTGGTCGCCGTAACCACAGGTATTCTGTTTCTGTTAATTCTGTTTTTCTCACCGCTGGTAAAAATGGTGCCTGAGTATGCCACGGCTGGTGCACTGATCTATGTTGGCGTACTGATGACTTCCAGTTTTGCCCATATTGACTGGCAGGATTTAACGGAATCGGTACCCGCCTTTTTAACCGCCGTGATGATGCCCTTCAGCTTCTCTATTACAGATGGCATTGCCCTCGGTTTTATCTCTTATTGTGTGATGAAACTGGGCTGCGGACGGTGGCGTGAGATCACTTCATGCGTATTTATTGTGGCTCTGTTATTTTTGTTTAAATTTTGTTTTATCGATGCATAAATATATTGTTAGCATGTTCATATAAGAGTAACTTAATTAACATACTAACAAGATTATCAGCGCAATACACTTTAGTACAAACACAGAATAAGGGAAAATAAGTGCATCACCGTGTAAGACATTTGCCATTAATCTTGCTGGTTAACGCTTAAATTTTAATGCCGCTAAAAAAATAATCCTTTTAAAACAATTGCATCAATTTTGTAATTATTAGCATGTATAATATTTTTAATATTTATCTATTGTGGTTAAAAAATTATCCGGTAGAGTAGCACCCATACATATGTAGGTACTTAAGCTCATAACACATTGATGTACCTTTAATTCATTACAGGGTAAATACTAAGACCTAACGATAGCAACATACTTTTCTGATCTCGCCTGGGATGAGCTCGTTGACCATGAGTCGCAAAAA
>JBOFSC010000646.1:0-3617 GCA_051651345.1 Enterobacteriaceae bacterium | reverse complement strand
TGTGTTGGTTGTGTTGGTTGTTTTGGCGAATGATCATTTGATCATGATCACAGCACACTTTCCACTCTTTTTTCTAAAAATACGTCATTTTTTCTATCGTTATCAGTTGGTTGATCCTAAAGATCCTACGTATAAACAAAGACAAGATCACCATCTTGCAGCAAATAGTCTTTAGCAGGAGCGGCGTTCAGTTGGATATTTGAGAGTGTGCACACTCCTTCAATTCTATCCAGAGATTTAAAATCGCCCACGCCCAAGCAAGGTATATCCGTACCGGCTTCCTCTTTTCCATAGTTCAAACCGTTTTTGAAAGTTCCGAGATTAGGTAAATAATCAATGCTCCACCCCTTCGGATTCGTCACCGGATCACCAAACATATCCAGAAACACGGCGCGGAGGAATTCGTCGGTGAGCTGGATGGCTTGCTGGCGTTTACGGCGAATGGCATTGGCTTTGTCGAGAATGGCGGCGATGCGTTTTTGTTCGGTTAGGGGTGGGAGGGGGATTTCGTGATCCCAGAATACCTTCATAGAAACACGAGGCATTTTAGCCCCAGCCGTTTGCGAAGAAACCCAGTCTACAAATGCCTTTGATCTCAAAAAGTAGGCAAGGAATTTACGATCAAGGACCTTATCATTTGGCAACATTGGTACAAGCTCAGTGGTACCTATGCCTATTTCATCAGGGAGATATACTTTGTTTAGGTATGGCCTCAACTTCGAATAGAGAACATATCTACTGTCGAACCAATGTGTTGAGCTGCCAGCTTCGCTCACTGGTGCATAATTACGCTTAAGTAAGCGACCAGAACCAGACTCAATATGGTCAAGTGTTATCTGAATCACATGATCTTCATTTAAACTTTCCATATTTCTTAGTGGGTTGGCTGGTGCCACCTCTGAAAGCTTCGCGGTAGGCCAACTCACAGCATCCCCTCCAACTCTTCCAGATCCACCATAATCTCTCTTTCCAGTGCTTTCATTTTTTCCAGAATTGCCTTCGGCTCTTCGTACTGCTCCTCCTCATATACCACTTCTTTATAGCGGTTAATGGAGAGGTCGAATTTGTTGCTGGCGATGTCTTTGGCATTTACCACGAATGCCTTTTGGGTTTTATCGCCAAAGGCTTTGTTGATCTCTTTAGCTGAAGCATTCCCCTCCACCAATATGAGATATTGCCTCCATCTGGCAATCGCATCAGGCAAGTCGTTACCATCCTCACCTTTTAGCGGAGTGCGCTTATCGTCTAACGAATAACCATCGGCCTGCAAGTCGTAGAACCAGACGCGCTCTGTAGAGCCACCTTTGGTAAACATCAAAATGGCGGTGCTGACACCTGCATAGGGCTTAAACACCCCACTGGGCAGGCTGACTATACCTTCAAGCTGGTTATTTTCGATCAGTTCCTGACGCAGCTGTTGGTGCGCTTTAGACGATCCAAACAGTACGCCATCGGGCACGATCACAGCCGCACGGCCACCCAATTTTAAGGCACGCAGAATATGGGCAACAAACAGCAGCTCGGTCTTTTTGGTTTTCACCAGCCCCAGTACATCAGGATTGGTGTTGGTTTCATCCAGACTGCCTTTAAACGGCGGGTTGGCGAGGATTACATCAAAGAAGTTTTCTTCCTGCTGTGGGAAGTTCTCTTTAATGGATTTACTCAGGCTGTCCTGATAGAGAATATTGGCCCCGCTCACCCCGTGCAACGCCATATTCATGCTACTCACTCTGAGCATGGTGGTATCAAAATCGAAACCCCAGAACATATGCTTATTGATATGTGCGCGCCAGGGCTCTAACAGGTCGCCACTGTAGTGTTTGTTACCCTCTTCATCCTCAAAAATACCCGCTTCACTGGAATGCATGCGGTTAAGATATTCCATGGTACGGGCAAGAAATCCGGCAGTGCCGCAGGCAGGATCGCAGAGCGTTTCGAAGGGTTGCGGATCGACCAACTCTATCATGGCGTCGATAATGTGCCGTGGCGTGCGAAACTGTCCATTGATGCCTGCGGTGGTGAGTTTGCTGAGCAGGTATTCGTAAATATCACCCTTGACGTCACTTTGGGTCTGTGGCAGTTTATCCACCATCGTCACGGCACTGGCCAGCACCGATTCGTTTTTGATTTCAAGGTCAGCATCCTGCATATATTCGCTGATATGGCCCAGGGCTTCGATGGCTCGCTCTTTGTTGCTCAAACCGTTCTTCATATCAGATTGCTTGCCCAACCTGGCAAAATACGGAAAGACATTTTTCTTAAGGTGTTTATGTAGTTCTTTGCCACTGAGATTTTTAAAATTTTTCCAGCGCAGCAACTGCCCTTCCTGTGTATCAGGAAACAGGCGGTCGAACTCACCATTACCTTTTCTTTGTTTCTGAAGCGTATTTGCTTTACGCTCGGCCATATCCTCCTGCATATCAAGCATACGGGCGAACATCAGGTAGCTGATCTGCTCGATCACGGTTAAGGGGTTAGTGATACCGCCAGTCCAGAATTTTTCCCAGAGTTTGTCGATATCGTTACGGATTTGGCCTGTTAGCATTAAATCGCTCGCTTAATGGTTTTCTGCTGTTTCTGATTTGATTGGCTCTGCACTTAGCACATTGCCTTGCTGTGTGTTTTCCAGCTGGCTTGATTCTATCCCTTGAGGCAAAGCATCCATAGGTACGTCTGCCTGTTCTTCCGCCTGCTCATCAATCGGTTCAACGATCAAAGACAGGCGCTCGGTTTCGAAGTCTATATGTGTTGCCTCAAGGTGGGGCAGGCTTTTACTGACCTTAGCAGAGAGCTGACTGAACCGATCCACCTTGCCATACAACCCTTGCTGGCCTGCCAGCGCGGTAATGGTGTCATTGTAATGGTTTTTTACCGTATTCAGGGTGCCACCCAACTTATTTAAATGTTCAGCCACCGTAAACACCGAGTTATAAATATCGCCTGCTTTTTCGCTGATTTCACGGGCTTCAGCATTGCTGCGTTCAATCATCCACAGATTGGATACAGTACGCAAAATGGGGATAAGCGTGGTATGGGAGACCAGTACAATGCCCTTTTTATAGCCATATTCGAACAGATCTTTGTTGCTCTTAAGCGCCTCGATATAGGCGGGCTCTATGGGCATAAACATAAGTACAAAGCTGGGGCTACGCATACCTGCCAGGTTGGTATAATCCTTGGATGCCAGATCATCAATATGCTTGCGTACTGCTTTAACATGCTCGCTCATAGCCAGTTGATATTCTTCAGGTGATTCTGCGCTCACAGCCCGATCATAAGCGTTCAGTACTACTTTACTGTCTATGATAATATGCTTGCCATCAGGCAACTTGATCAAATAGTCAGTCTGCTTTTGCTTGCCCTCTGCATCCTTAAATGCGCTTTGAACTTCGTAGTGAGCCTCTTCTATCAGGCCGCTCATTTCCAGAGTACGACGAAGCTGGGCTTCACCCCAGGCCCCTCGCTGCTGCGAATCTCCTTTCAGAGCAGAAGTGAGATTATTGGCTTCTTTGCTCATTTTCAGGCCAATTTCCAGAACCTTCTTAATCTCGGCATTGAGGCTGGTATTGCCTTGCAGCGAAGCATCATGCACCTCGTTGATACGTTTCTGAAAGCCT
>JBOFSC010000645.1:0-2002 GCA_051651345.1 Enterobacteriaceae bacterium | reverse complement strand
TGTTTTGGCGAATGATCATTTGATCATGATCACAGCACACTTTCCACTCTTTTTTCTAAAAATACGTCATTTTTTTCTATCGTTATCAGTTGGTTGATCCTAAAGATCCTACGTATAACAATTCATTACAAAGTACTTTAATAGCACAACAGAAATTGAAACTATATTTTAATTAGACTTGATAAATCTTGGGTGCATTTTTTCAGTGCACCGAAGCTGTATTAAGCCAACTCTCTGATATTCCATTCTGAATGTGGCTTAAATTATGAATAAGATCTATCGCGTAATCTGGAGTGAAGTATTACAGATGTGGCTCGCTGTCGCGGAAATTTATCATGCGGCAGGTAAAAGAGAACGTGGTATTACCGGGGCGGAACATCATCCATGGGGTGACTTTTCCCTGTGGCGTTTAAAACGACTGGCTGCGGCATTATTGCTGGCATTTGCCAGCCGTTATGCTTTTGCTGCGCCAGCACCACAGGAATTACCTGACGGCGGTCAGGTGGTGGCCGGGCAGGTGACCATCAGCCAGTCTGCCGTTACGATGCAGATTCAGCAAAGCAGCAGCAGCGCGGTGGTGAACTGGAACAGCTTTAATGTGGGCAGTCAGGCACAGGTGAATATCCAGCAGCCCAACAGCAGCAGTGCCCTGCTCAATCGCGTTACCGGTGGTTCTCCCAGTCAAATCTTTGGTCAGATTCATGCTAATGGTCAGGTCTATCTGGTCAACTCTCAGGGGGTGTTTATTGCCCCCGGCGCCAGCGTTCAGTCCGGCAGCTTTGTTGCCAGTACTATGGGCATCAGCGATCAGGACTTTATGTCCGGTAAGCGCACCTTTAATCGCAATGGCAGCACCGCCTCAGTGGTCAATGAGGGCACCATTACCGCTGCCGATGGCGGTTTTGTCGCCCTGCTGGCCCCTGATGTGCGTAATGAGGGCCTGATCGTCGCCAATATGGGCACGGTCGCCATGGCGGGCGGGGAGAGCGTTGAGCTGCAATTGAACGGTGCGAATCAACTGGTTAATTTGATCGTTGCTCCGGCCAGCATTCAAACTGAAATCGATAATCATCACGCTGTTCTCGCCTCTGGCGGGCAGATTATTCTGTCGGCCCGCTCTGTCTCTAAATTAGAAGCCAGTGTGATCAAAAATGATGGTCAACTGGATGCCAGCAGCCTGCAAAGTGAAGGCGGCCGTATTGTCCTGGAGGGGGATGATATCAGCGTTGGTACTGGCAGTGTGATCACGGCTAATGGCGCTACCGGCGGCGGCACAGTACAGATAGGGGGAGACTGGCAGGGACAGGGCTCAACCTATGAAGCCACACAGGTGACGGTGGCCCAGGGGGCTATTATCAGCGCCAGCGCCACACAGCAGGGGCATGGCGGTGAGGTGGTGATCCGCAGTAATGTTGCCAATGCGCAAGCCTCTACCCAGATTCTCGGCACGATTATGACGCAAGGTGCCGGAGGCGGCCAGGGCGGTAAGGTTGAAACCTCGGGGTACCAGTTGGGGCTGTCCGGCAGTGTTGTCACCGGAGCAGGGGGGCAATGGCTGCTGGATCCGGTCGATATGACAGTGACCACCAGTGGCGGTACGGTATCAGCAGGAAGCCCCTGGACCACAGCCGGATCGGTGTCTGCCTCGTCCATCATCTCGGTGCTTAACAGTGGCGGCAATGTCACCCTGGATGCCACCGGCGGCAGTGGGGGCAGCGGTAATATCACTATCGTCAGTGCCATTACCAAGACGGCGGGCAGCAGTGCCACCCTGACCCTGAATGCCGGTCAGGGCGGGATAGCTATTAATGCAGCCATCAGTTCCAGTAGTAACGCACTCAATGTGACATTAAATTCAGCGGGCGGTATCAGCAGCAACACCTCGGGGACGATCAATACCAATGGTGGCGTACTGACACTGAACAGTAACGGCACAGGCACCACCAATGGGGCCAGCGTTGGCACTTTAAGTGGCGTGATCAGCGGCAGCGGTAGCCTGATC
>JBOFSC010000644.1:0-2487 GCA_051651345.1 Enterobacteriaceae bacterium | reverse complement strand
TTGAGTATGATCTCGATATCTACATGCTGGTGGCGGTAGATTTTTTCAATATGGGGGCCATGGAGAACAAAGGGCTGAATGTATTTAACTCAAAATATGTTTTGGCCCGGGCAGATACGGCCACAGATAACGATTATCTGGCTATCGAATCCGTGATAGGCCACGAATATTTCCATAACTGGACCGGTAACCGGGTGACTTGCCGCGACTGGTTCCAACTGAGTTTAAAAGAGGGATTGACGGTATTTCGTGATCAGGAGTTCAGCTCGGATCTGGGTTCCCGTGCCGTCAATCGCATTAATAATGTCAGAATCGTGCGCGGCCTACAGTTTGCCGAAGATGCCAGCCCACTGGCGCACCCGGTACGGCCAGAAAAAGTCATGGAGATGAACAACTTCTACACCATGACGGTATATGAAAAAGGCGCAGAGGTGATCCGCATGATGCACACCCTGCTGGGCGAATCCGGTTTTCAGGCGGGGATGCGCCTCTACTTTGAACGCCATGATGGCTGCGCTGTGACCTGTGATGACTTTGTTCAGGCGATGCAGGATGCGTCCGGGGTGGATTTAAGCCAATTTCGCCTGTGGTACAGCCAGTCCGGCACACCGCAACTCACCATTCGCGATCACTACGATGAGCACAGCAGAAGCTATCGTCTGCAGGTCAGCCAGCATACGCCGCCCACAGCGGATCAGGCGCAAAAACAGCCACTGCATATTCCACTGGATATCGAGCTATATGACCAGCAAGGTCAGGTTATCCCGTTGCGGATGCGGGGAGAGCCTGTCACTTCGGTGATCAGTATTACCGAAGCGCAACAGACCCTGGAGTTTAGCGATGTGCCTGAGCGACCGGTTCCTTCTCTGCTAAGGGAGTTTTCGGCACCGGTTAAACTGGATTATCCCTACAGTGCGCAACAGCTGTCCTTGTTGATGAGCCATGCCCGCAATGACTTTGCTCGCTGGGATGCCGCGCAGATGTTATTAGCCCAGGAGGTGGAGCACAATGTCACTAAGGTACAAAACGGCCAACCTGTGGCATTTTCCCAGCAGTTAGTGGCGGCCATAAGGCAGATCCTGCAGCAGGAAAGCCTGGATCCGGCCCTGACCGCTCAGATAGTTGCTCTGCCAAGTGAGACAGAGATGGCAGAATGGTTTGAGCAAATCGATCCCGATGCGATTAAGACGGTACGTGATGAGCTAATGCACCACCTGGCGACAGCGCTCCTGCCTCTGTGGCAACAGCGTTATCACGCCATCAACCTACCTGACTATCGCATAGAACAGCGGGATATTGCCCTGCGTGCATTGCGTAATCTGTGCCTTAAGTATCTGGCCCTGGCGGTACCGCAACAGGCTGAACCCTGGGTGGAACAGCAATACCACAGTGCCAATAATATGACCGACAGTATTGCGGCCCTGAGTGCGGCGATTGAGGCGCAATTGCCCTGTTGTGAGGTTTTGCTTCAGCACTTTGAACAGCGCTGGCAGCAGGAGGGTCTGGTGATGGATAAGTGGTTTACCTTACAGGCCAGCCATCCGGCGGCGGATGTTTTAAGTCGGGTACGCACCCTGATGCAGCATCCTGTTTTCAGCCTCAGTAACCCCAATCGCATTCGCGCGTTGATTGGCGCATTTTGCAACCACAACCCTTCGGCATTTCACGCGCTTGATGGGTCCGGCTACCTGTTCCTGGAGGAGATATTACGGGATCTCAATCAGCGCAATCCACAGATCGCCTCCCGGTTGATTGAACCCTTGATTCGCTTTAAACGCTATGACCAGCAGCGTCAGCAATTAATGAGCGCAGTCTTACAACGCTTAAAAGTGATCGACAATCTGTCTATCGATCTCTATGAGAAAATAGATAAAGCACTGAATTAGAGTTACTGTTTCTGATAGCACCAAAGGGGTGGGATATATGGGTTCTCAGACCGTAAGCAGCAGGGATGCTGCGCTCCGAGCCCCCAGGGATGGGTTTACGGCGAGTCTGAGAACCCATATATCCCACCCCAACCCACCTGAAGAGGAGTTCTGTTTTAACCGCAACTTGAAAGCCAACAGACAGATAGGCGATACTACACAGACCGCATCACTTATTTATGCAGGGAGACCCCATGCTATACCCTCTTATCAGGAAGGTGCTGTTTCAGCTCGATCCTGAACGGGCCCATGAGCTCACATTCCGCCAGTTAAAATTGATCAGCCAGATACCGCTACTCTCCTGCCTGTTACGACAGAATGTCCCGACCAAACCGGTCAGTTGTATGGGCCTCTCTTTTAAAAATCCCATTGGCCTTGCCGCCGGCCTGGATAAGGACGGAGAGTGTATCGACGCGCTGGGGGCGATGGGATTTGGTTTTATCGAGGTAGGTACGGTTACCCCCCGACCTCAGCCAGGCAATGAAAAACCGCGACTCTTTCGCCTGCCCGAAGCAGACGCGCTGATCAATCGCATGGGGTTTAACAATCTGGGCGTGGATAA
>JBOFSC010000643.1:0-4519 GCA_051651345.1 Enterobacteriaceae bacterium | reverse complement strand
TATCGCTACGATAACCGTGGCCGTCTGCTTGTGGTGGAAAATGAACTACAGCAAAAAACGCAGTTCAGTTATAACAGTTCGGGCCAGGTTGCCACTATTACCCGCTACGCAGATGCCGACACCGCGCTGACCACCCGCTACACCTACAGCAATGGTGAGCTCAGCAGCATTACCGACTCACTGGGGCGCAGTTCGGCGTATCTGTATGACCAGGCAGGCCGTCTTGTCAGTACCACCTCACCTGATGGACAGACTGCCGTCAGCAGTTATGATGCATCAGGCAGGGTGACAGAACAGACGGATGCCCAGGGTAACACCTTCCGCTATCAGTACGATAATAACAGTAACCTGCTCAGCTTTACCGATAGCAAAGGCCAGATCACCCGCTGGAGTTATGACAGCCGTAACCGCCCACTGACTCGTCAGGACCCTGCAGGTAAAGAGGAGAAATACCGCTACGATCTGGCAGGCAAACTGATTTATGTGACTGATCGCATGGGACAGATTACGGGTTACCGCTATGATGGGCTTAATCGTCTGATTGAAGCAGGATTTGGTGCCACGCGAACGGAATCGCCGGAGTATCAGAGTACCATCCGCTATAGCTGGGATAAGGGTGACAGATTAATCCGTACTGAAGACAGTCTCTCTGGTATCACCACCCATCGCTATGATGATTTTTTTGATGCGGTCACCGAAGAGAGCAGTGCAGCTGGTACGGTACGTTACAGCTATTACGCGAATGGTCTGCGTAAAAGCATGACACCAGGCGGTGGCAGCACGGTTAACTACCGCTATGACGTTGCTAACAGGCTTATCGGCATCACCCAGGAAGCAGGAAGTGGCAGTGCATTGCCCTCCAAAGCACAGACAGTCAGTATTGATTATGATCTGGCTAACAGGCGTATCCGGGAAACGCTGCCCAACGGCATTGAGGTTGCTTATACCTGGGATAGCGCAGATCAACTTACTGCGATCCGCTATCTGGGCCAGACGGGTGCTCTGCTGGGAGATGTAACTTACGGCTATGACAACAGTGGCAGACGTATCCGCACGGGCGGTAGCATGGCCGAAACCCTGCTGCCTGAATCTGCGACAGCGGTACATGAGGGCAATAACCGCCTGATCCGCTGGAATGAGAAATCGTTCAACTATGATGCCAACGGTAACCTGCTTTCTGACGGCAGCAACACCTACACCTGGAACAGCCGTAACCAGTTAGTTGCCATCAGTGGTGCCAGTACAGCCAGCTTTAGCTATGATGTGTTTGGGCGACGCAGCAGTAAAACCGTCAATGGTCAGACAACACTTTATCTGTACGATGGTGATAACCCGATTCAGGAAGCCCGTGCTCCGGGTCAGATTATCGCAAACCTGCTGACGGGGCAGGGCATTGATGAGCGCTACAGTCGTACGCAGAACAATCTCAGCCAGACTTACCTGACCGATGTACTGGGCAGCACTCTGGCTTTAAGTGATGACAGCCAGAAGCTGACTGCTCGCTATAGCTATTCTCCTTACGGTGAGAGCAGGGTCAGCGGTGAAGCGCGGGGGAATCGTTATACCTACACTGGAAGGGAGGATGATGGCACAGGTCTGTATTACTACCGGGCCAGGTATTATCATCCGCAGATAAATCGGTTTATTTCTGAGGACCCCATTGGGTTGCGGGGTGGAAATAACCGCTATGCTTATGTGGAGGGCAATCCGCTACAATATAAAGACCCGTTGGGATTGAATCCCATGGCTGCCTGCATTGCAGGCCCTCTGCCTTGCGCCGGAGGAGCTATAATTGCTGCGGGTATTGCGGCAGGGTGTATACTTATCACCCCGGGAGATAGTCAGAATATCGATCCCAATGCATATGCCAAGCCGGGAACAGACACTCCACCATTACCAGATGATTTGGTTGGGGATAATGGAAGGAAAAGTTCAGGTAAACGAAAAAACACTGACCAACCTGCGGAGCAATTCCCGGGGACTGTCCAAGGATTGACTGGTGGTAATACACATGATGATGGTAAAGGAAATCGTAAGTCTCCCAATCGAGTGCTTATTCGTCCACCAAATCCGAAGTTAGGTAAGGGACCAAGAATTGATATCCCTGCAAAAGGAGATAAACCACATGAAACTATTCACTATCCACCGGAGACTGTATGGCCATGGTAATTTCATCACTTTTCCTTCCAGACAATGAGAGTATTGAGTTACTCACTAAACTTTCTGCTCCTGTAGAAATATTAGAATCTCCGGGTCTGTACCCTAATGTATATGGTTTTTTGTTAGCAGAAAATGATGGTCATTCACTTCATGTGTCAACTACTTCGAATGATGTAAGATTTAAATTTGAATGTTTCATAGTAGAAATTAATCCTGGTCCACCAGAGTATTGGGGAGAGGAAAGATTAGTTGAAAAATTAGGGACTGGCTTCAAAATAACATGCCTGTTTCGCTTTGAATGGGAAAGACCTCCTTATCCAGGAGAAGTGCCCCTGGATTGGGAGCAGATTGTAGGCCAGCGAGGAAAAAGAAAGGAGATACCAAAAAATATCATGGCATTGGGCGCTTCAATGGTGGGCTTGCTTCTGGAGGACGATTCTCACACTTTATTAATTGGCTGCGACGATGAGGTTCCGGAAACATCACGCATTTATCGGGATACTGATGAGATAAACGCTTTTATCGATGAATGCGAAAGTGTTGTTCCAGATAAAGTACCTGAATGGTGTGAAGAGGTGCGTAGTTGGCGTGATGCATTTGTTGTCACTTGTACACCAGATTGACCAGAATAAAGCCAGACCAACAAGATGCCCGCCCGTTGAATTTATATCTTTCACCGGGCGGGCACTTTGGCTGGCGGTTGCCCCGCATAAAACATGCCTTTATCTCAGGCATCGAGGCGATAAGGCAAAGCCATAATCCGCAACTCACCTCCGTTGTCACCACTCACGCGCAGCAGGTCCTCTGCTGTTAAATCATTACTGAGCACGGCCTGCAACCAAATTTCTCCATTATCCATCAAACATGCTGCCAGCACATGGCCTGTTTTGCGCCAGTTATCACCCAACTGTAGTTCCAACTCTTCACCCGCCTCTGGTACCCGGCTGGCAGAGCCCTTTAACCAGTACAACGCCCGCTTATTGATACCGCGATATTTAGCGCGCGCCACCGTCTCCTGGCCAACATAACAGCCTTTTTCAAAACTGATACCATGTAACGCCTGCAGATTAAGAGCCTGAGGAATAAACTGATTACTGCTGGCCTGGTCCATCACCGGTACACCGGCGGCGATCTCCAGAGCCAGCCATTGCCCATCCCCCTGAACCACGGCCCCAGCCTGTTGCAGGTGAGCCACCAGGCTGGCCTGTTTTTCCGCACTGAGCAGCAGTAAAAAGCGTGGCTGGGGTTCACTAAAATAGAGCAGGGTAGTGTCACCGTCCTGGATAACCGTCTGGTTGTCATCCGGCAGAGTGGTAAACCGCCCTTGCAGCTGCTCGCGGGCCTGTTCCCCTGCCACCGCCAGCAACGCTACCTCTGATGCAGGCTCAATAGTGACTTTGGCAAAAACGGCATACTTTTTTAATTCCGGCAGCTGACGCTCGCTGGCGGAGCGACGTACCAGATAGCCCATACCCTCCTTAAAAGGAAACAGGCATAATGGGCTCCACACTTTGCCTTTGGCATCGCAGTGAGCGCAGTAGCTATAGTGCTCCGCCGGTAGCTGCGTGATATCGCAGGTAAGCTGTCCCTGCAGATATTTACTGCTGTCAGCACCAGTCACGGTGACCACTTGCCAGTCGCAGAGGGGCATCACAGTCAGAGGTAAGGGATTCCGGGCACCAGGCCGGGTTGACTGCTGAGCATATAACGGTGAAGGCATAAGGAACTCCTGATCAAAAAGCCAACCACAATATCCTGTATCTTACATGAAGCGATTTGCACCACAACCCCGGCGAAGGTGTTACAATGAGCCCACTTTGACCCTGCTATATCCGGGAGCGATGATGGATATCAACGATAAGCCGAGAATTCATTGGGCGTGCCGACGCGGCATGCGGGAGCTGGATATCTCAATTATGCCTTTCTTTGAATATGAATATGACTCTTTAGATCCGCAACAGAAAGAGACTTTTGTCCGTTTGCTGTCCCATGATGATCCAGATCTGTTCAACTGGTTGATGAATAAGGGGGCTCCCCAGGATCCGCAACTACATCAGATGATCAAACTGATTCAGACCCGAAATCGCCAACGTGGCCCTGTGGCACTGTAATCTTCAGCCCTCCGCAGTGCTGATGCGCCTCTCCCTGCTGCTGCATGGGTTGTTACTGATAGCCCTCTGCTCTGTCCCTTGGCCGGAGGCATTCCAGGCGGGCAAGTGGCTGTTGCTGGCGGGTATCGTCGTGGAGTTTCTCCTGACCCGGCAGCGTCTGCAGGCATTGCAGGGCGAGCTACAATTAACGACACCAGAGCAATTCTTCTGGCATGGGCAGAATTACACTATCGCCGGGCGTCCCCTGC
>JBOFSC010000642.1:0-5620 GCA_051651345.1 Enterobacteriaceae bacterium | reverse complement strand
CTGTACAGCCTGTTCGGGTTCCCAGCCGATTAACGAGACTGAAAAATGGTCAACACGCTGTTGTTCAACCTGCTCCACCTCCAGCCTCACTCTGCGCGAGCCTGTCTGACCGATATCGATACTGCGCACAATGCCACTGACCGTCAGCTTTTTATCGCCATAAGTGTCAACCTGCTGCAGCAGTGCAGCTGCCTGCGCCGAGGCCCATAAAAATGCCACTCCCGCCAGTGCCAGCCAGCGACTCCCTCGCCAGGGCTGGAGTGCACACCAGAGTGTCAGGCAGGCAATAAGCCACCACAGGCTGGTTGAGGGTAGCTGCGGCAGAAAAAGCAAAGGTGACATACCCGCCAACACCGCCATGGCAGCAGTATCCATGGATAATCTGATAGTCCCCTCCCACAGCGATAGCAGAAAAGACCATTGTCGGATGAACAGCAGAGAAGCACTAACAGAGAAGGTTCGTTATGCAAAACCGGTTGGGAAATAAGTTGTGAGTTTAATGCGTTGCACTTTAATCTGCGCGGCAGTGCGTATTACCTGAGAGCCTATAACAAAAAGACCAGCACGCAATGGCTGGCCTTTAAATCATTTTAGCGACCTGGGATCAGGAATAAATATTGACCCGGTCACGCAGCTCTTTGCCTGGCTTAAAGTGAGGAACGTGCTTACCAGCCAGCTCCACCTTGGCACCGGTTTTAGGATTACGCCCAGTTCGCGGAGCACGGTAATGTAGTGAAAAACTGCCAAATCCACGAATTTCGATACGTTCGCCACCAGCCAATTTGGCTGCCATATGCTCCAGCATCTCTTTCACTGCATCTTCGACCATTTTTGCCGGCAACTGTGTCTGCTGGGTTGTTAGTCTTTCAATCAGCTCTGACTTGGTCATCGCTCCTCCAGGGTTAAAGTGGGGCGGCTATGCCGCCCCGTGACTTATTCGCCTTTAGCCGCTTTAAATGCTTCAGCCATTGCATTGGAGAAGTTGCTCTCTTCTGGCTTGTTGTTTACAGCAGCCATGGCATCTTTCTCTTCCGCTTCGTCTTTAGCTCTGACGGACAGGCTGATTACCCGGTTTTTACGGTCTACACCAGTATATTTGGCTTCGACCTCATCACCGACGTTCAGCACTTGTGTCGCATCTTCAACACGGTCACGCGTAGCTTCTGAAGCACGCAGATAACCCTCTACGCCTTCAGCTAATTCAACTGTAGCACCTTTTGCATCAACAGCTGTAACTTTCCCTTTAACAATAGCACCTTTTTTGTTCATTGCCAGGTAGTTATTGAAAGGGTCTTCAGCTAATTGCTTGACACCTAAGGAGATACGCTCGCGCTCGGCATCAACTTGCAGAACAACTGCAGCGATTTCATCACCTTTCTTATATTCACGGACAGCTTCTTCTCCAGCCACATTCCATGAAATATCAGACAGATGCACCAGACCATCAATTCCGCCTTCCAGACCGATAAAGATACCAAAATCAGTGATAGATTTGATCTTACCTTCAACACGGTCGCCCTTGTTGTGGGTCTCAGCAAACTGCTGCCAGGGGTTAGACTTGCACTGCTTAAGGCCCAGAGAGATACGACGGCGCTCTTCATCAATATCCAGCACCATGACCTCAACCACATCACCCACATTAACCACTTTGGAAGGATGAATGTTCTTGTTGGTCCAGTCCATTTCGGAAACGTGTACCAGACCTTCAACGCCCTCTTCGATCTCAACAAAGCAGCCGTAGTCAGTAAGGTTAGTAACACGACCCGTCAGACGGGTATTTTCCGGATAGCGCTTAGCGATAGCGACCCAGGGATCTTCGCCCAGTTGCTTCAGACCCAGAGAAACACGGGTACGCTCACGGTCAAACTTAAGGATCTTGACAGTGATCTCATCACCCACATTGACGATCTCGCTGGGATGCTTAACACGCTTCCACGCCATATCAGTGATATGCAGCAGACCATCGACGCCACCCAGGTCAACAAACGCACCGTAGTCGGTGAGGTTCTTGACGATACCGGTGACTTCCATACCTTCCTGCAGGTTTTCCAGCAGTTGATCGCGCTCAGCGCTGCTTTCGGATTCAATGACCGCTCTACGGGAAACTACAACGTTATTGCGCTTCTGATCCAGCTTGATTACTTTGAATTCAAGCTCTTTACCTTCCAGATGCAGCGTGTCACGAACAGGACGTACATCAACCAGTGACCCTGGCAAGAAGGCACGGATACCATTCAGCTCAACAGTGAAGCCACCTTTAACTTTGCCGTTGATCACGCCAGTTACCGTTGCTGCCTCTTCATTGGCTCTTTCCAGCATCAACCAGGCTTCATGGCGCTTGGCCTTCTCACGGGAGAGCAGAGTTTCACCGAAACCATCCTCTACAGCATCCAGCGCGACATCTACTTCATCGCCAACCTGGATTTCCAGCTCACCTTGTGCGTTTTTAAACTGCTCTACCGGAATGGCAGACTCAGATTTCAGACCGGCGTCCACAAGGACAACGTCTTTGTCAATGGCAACGACGACACCGCGTACAATGGAACCAGGACGGGTTTCGATCTCTTTCAGTGATTCTTCAAATAGTTGAGCAAAAGATTCAGTCATGTTAATAATCTTCAGGATTTAATTAAGTAACATCCATCCAGCTTCCCGCCTGATGGGGTTGTTTAACTTTCTCGCTGCCGTCTCCTTCGCTGCGAGTTCGCGACTGAAACCAGCGGTTTCAGTACATTATTTTACTACTTGCCAACTGCTTTTCCACATAAGTCAGAGCATTTTCTATGACTTGATCGATGGACAGTTCAGTCGAATCCAGAACAAAAGCATCCGGCGCCGCAACCAGCGGGGCTACCGCTCTGTTACGATCCCGCAAATCTCTTTGCTGAATTTCGGCCAAAAGGCGCTCAAAGTTAACACTAAAGCCCCTTTGCTGCAACTGCAGCATGCGTCTTTTTGCTCTCTTTTGTGCTGATGCATCAAGAAAAATTTTCACCACCGCATCCGGAAAAATTTGCGTCCCCATATCGCGGCCATCGGCAATCAACCCCGGCGCCTGACGAAAAGCCTGTTGCAGCGCCACCAAAGCCTGTCTGACCCCGGGTAAAACAGCCAGTTGCGAAGCCGCCATCCCGCTCTCTTCCGTACGCAAACGGGTCGTCACATCGACCCCGGCCAGGATCACCCGAACCCCCTGGTTTTCCTTCGGCACAAACTGCACATCCAGCCTGGCGATCAATGCCACCAGCGCCGCTTCATCATCCAGGGGGATTTTCTGTTCCAGGGCGGCCACCGCGACAACACGATAGATCGCCCCTGAATCCAGTAAATGCCAGCCCAGCCTCAACGCCAGCGCCTGGCATAAAGTCCCTTTGCCTGCACCTCCCGGACCATCCACGGTAATGACCGGAACCACTGTACTCATAGTTTACCTTTTCTCTTATTGCACTCGATGGCGCTATCTTACCGTACAACGGATAAAAGCAGTGAAAAATCTTGGGGGATACTCCGATAACAACGGCAGGCGGGAGATATAAAACGCAGAAAGCCTGCAATAGTGCAGGCCCTGCTATACCAATCAAAATACAAGCCAGTCAAAACTGATTAATCGTGTCCTGATGCAGTAGAAAAAATTTAACTCATTGTGTCATATTATGATTTTAAAACGCTAAAGCATGACACATCTCTTTGGTATTGCTCATCAGGAAACACCATTAATCCCTGGTGTTGGCTAGCTATGGTGCGGATTATATAGAGTCTGCCAGCAAAAACACCAGTGCGTCTTTTTAAGCAAAAAAGACCTTTATTGACTCAATTGCTCATATTTGCGTGTCAATAAAGATACATATTTGTATTAATTAAATCATCTTATTGATATATCCAGAGAAACAGCAAGGGAATGACCCATTTTTCAGTACAATAATTGATCACATATTGTGATAAGCATCACATTTGTCTCGATTACACTGCCCTGCCCCTTGTGGCATAACCCTTTCTGCCACATTTACCCCTGTACAAAGTGAGTATTCGCCCCACTTTAAGTCTGAATCATAGTAAAATCCCGATTAGATACCTGCGTTTTTATACCATAAAAATAATCAGTCTGATGCTGCTTGCAGTCGCTGAGTATCCGCCCCAACTTAATATAGGGATTGACAACACAACCAGGGGTTAACCATTTCTCTGCCAGAGATAAAAGCCTCTTCTTAACCAGAGGAAAAAATGGACACTTTTACCAATAAATATAATTGTATAGAGCAACTGTTTTTTTATGCACAACACCACCCAATAACGGCTTTATCACATCTTATCCTGTATATATCCTTACATTTTGATGAGCTCAGTTATACGGTTCGGTTACAGAACAATGGGTTGAAAACAGTGAAAGTGCTTCTGAGCCAACTTATCATCATAGCGCCCTTCTTCACTTTATGGTTGCAACAGCGAATGTTAACTCAGCAGGGTAACGTTCTTGTTGCCTGTTGGCTACGCGCAGAGATTGCGCGTGTGCAAAATGGATTGAGATTGGCATTACCGACACAGCCACGTCAAATCATCGGGGAAAAAACCGACAAGCAAAAGCATGAACCCTTATCCGACAAATTAACCCGTTGCAAGACACAGCTATATATGATCAGCATGTTGTACTTAATTATAGTTATCATTATATTTATCATGCTTATTATTTTATGCCGTTTTATTTATCACGCAGTCAACCAAAGTCTGTCTCTTATTTTCCGGGAGCGTCGGCAACTGGTCACTGAGGGAGGATTAGTCAAAGCAGAGCCAGTCCATCGTATACCCACAGGTGAATCATTACAGAGTCATCCCTGGCAGTTACATCATCATAATATTTGTCAGCTTAAACAGTGTCAGCGGAAGTTGTTGCAGGAACGTGAGTCACGCCAAAACACGGAGCGACAACTGAAGGAGACACGTAATGAATTAATTCATTCCGCAAAAATGGCGGCTATTGGTAGATCCTTTGCTTCTCTGGCCCATGAAATCAATCAACCCCTCACGGCCCTGTCCGCCTATATATTCAGCACACAACGGGCACTGGAGCACAATGATATGGAGACGGCGGCCAGCTTATTACGTAAATCCTCCCTGCTGGTGGAGCGTACCGCAAGGATTGTTCAGCGTCTGAGCCATTTTAGCCGTAAGATGGACGATACTCTCCCCGTTAAAGCGGTTAACGTGATAGAGTGTCTCCAGGAAGCCTGGAATTTATTGGAAATTATTCATAGAAATAAACAACCTATACTGGCGGTTCCACAGCTTCCATTATATGTTATGGCTGATGAAATATTGTTACAGCAAGTATTTGTCAATATATTGAGTAACGCTCTTGAGGCCGTGGTTCAAGATACTCCCTGCATCAGGGTCGCCATTGAGAGCAGTGATGATAACGTTCTGCTTTTTATCAGTGATAATGGCCCCGGATGGCCTGGCGATAGATCGGCAGAGACGCTACAACCTTTTTATACGTAGGATCTTTAGGATCAACCAACTGATAACGATAGAAAAAATGACGTATTTTTAGAAAAAAGAGTGGAAAGTGTGCTGTGATCATGATCAAATGATCATTCGCCAAAACAACCAACACAACCACAGCACC
>JBOFSC010000641.1:0-8610 GCA_051651345.1 Enterobacteriaceae bacterium | reverse complement strand
GAGGTGACCCAGCAGGCTCTGCCCTCCGGGCTGGTGTGGCATGACTGGCGTGAGCGTAAAGGCGAACTGTTCCAGGCTGTGCGCATGGAAAAAAACATGATGGGTTTACTGCTCAGCCTGATTATTGCTGTGGCTGCGTTTAATATTGTCACTTCACTGGCGTTGCTGGTGATGGAAAAACAGGGAGAAGTCGCTATCTTGCAGACCCAGGGACTGACGCCGCGCCAGATTATGATGGTATTTATGATTCAGGGGGCCGGGGCGGGCATTATTGGCGCGCTGCTGGGGAGCCTGGCCGGTGTGCTGCTGGCCAATAATATCAATTTTATTGCGCCGCTACTGGGAGTGCTGGGCGGGGCGGAACTTCCGGTCGCTATCGAGCCCTTGCAGGTGATCGTGATTGCTGTCAGTGCCATGCTGATCGCCCTTATCTCTACACTCTATCCATCCTGGCGCGCTGCCGCCGTCCAACCTGCTGAGGCTTTACGTTATGAATAGTCGATCCCTGTTACAGCCTGATCAGTTACTGCAATCGCAGCAGTTGTTACAGTGTGATCGTCTGTGCAAAACCTATCAGGAAGGCGCTCTCAGCACTGAGGTATTGCGCGATGTCACTTTTTCGGTGGCGCGTGGCGAGATGATGGCCATTGTCGGTAGCTCCGGTTCCGGCAAAAGTACTCTGTTACATCTGCTCGGTGGGTTGGATCAGCCCAGTGCGGGCGAAGTGATTTTTGATGGTCGCTCTTTAAACCGTTTAAACGCCAGGGCGCGGGCTGAGTTGCGTAATCGCCATCTGGGATTTATTTATCAGTTTCATCACCTGTTACCGGATTTTACCGCACTGGAAAATATCGCCATGCCGCTGCTGATTGGCGGGATGGCCAGCAGTCAGGCTCGCAGCCGGGCGGGGGAGATGCTGGATGCGGTCGGCTTATCCCATCGGGGCCAGCACAGACCCTCAGAACTTTCCGGTGGCGAACGGCAGCGGGTTGCTATCGCCAGAGCGCTGGTCAATCAGCCGGAATTAGTGTTAGCCGATGAGCCCACGGGTAATCTGGACCAACATACGGCAAACCAGATTTTTGAATTATTGACCCGATTAAATCGTGACAGGGGAACCGCGTTTCTGGTGGTGACCCACGATCTTGAACTGGCTGGCAGGCTGGAGCGGCAACTGGAGATGTCTGACGGGCGCCTGCACTCTGTCACTTATCCGGCGACGGCGCACACTGGGGGAGAGCTCTGATGTCCCTCTGGCCCTATGCACTGACCATCGCCCTGCGGTTTAGTCGTGGTCGCCGTCGGGGTGGTATGGTATCGCTGATCTCTCTGATTTCAACGGCGGGTATTGCGCTGGGTGTAGCGGTTCTGATTCTGGGGCTGAGCGCCATGAATGGATTTGAACGGGAGTTGAACCAGCGTATTCTGGCGGTGGTGCCCCACGGTGAAATAGAGGCGGTGGATCCGCCCTTCAGTCACTGGCAGCAGGTCATTCAGCGGGTCCGGCAGACCCCGGGTATTGTGGCTGCAGCGCCCTATATCAGCTTTACCGGTCTGCTGGAATATGGTACCCGCTTACAGGCCATACAGGTGCGGGGGGTGGAACCCGCGCAGGAGCAGCAACTGAGCGCGCTGCCTGACTTTGTCCTCAATGGTGCCTGGAATCATTTTCGCGCCGGGCAGCAACAAATTATCCTCGGCAGTGGTGTGGCGGCCTCTCTTGGGGTGAAACCGGGAGAGTGGCTGACCATTTTGATCCCCAACAGTGATCCAGAGCAGCAGCTACTGCAGCCACAGCGGGTACGACTCAAGGTCAGTGGTATTTTGCAATTAAATGGGCAACTGGACCATGCCCTGGCGCTGATTCCTCTGGCGGATGCACAACGCTATCTGCAGCAGGAGGGCAATATCACAGGGATTGCCGTTAAGATGCAGAATCCCTTTGCGGCCCAGAGTGTGATCCGTGATGCCGGGCTGGCAACGAAAACCTATGTCTCCGTGCGCAGTTGGATCGGCACCTATGGCTATATGTATCGCGATATTCAGATGATCCGGGCGATCATGTATCTGGCGATGATTTTGGTGATTGGCGTGGCCTCCTTTAATATTGTCTCCACCCTGGTGATGGCGGTACAGGATAAAAGCCAGGATATCGCCATATTGCGTACCCTGGGGGCCAAAGATGGCTTAATCCGGGAAATTTTCATCTTCTACGGTTTGTTATCCGGACTTGCCGGTAGTGTCGTGGGGGCTGTTATTGGTACGCTCCTGTCGCTGAAATTGACTTCGATCATAAAAGTGCTCGAAAAGATGATCGGTCATCCGTTATTATCAGGAGATATCTACTTTATTGATTTTTTACCTTCTGAGCTGCACTGGTCAGATGTGATGATTGTTCTGGCAACGGCGCTGATGCTTAGCTTGCTGGCAAGCTGGTATCCCGCCCGCCGTGCCAGTCTGATTAACCCAGCCAGAGTTCTGAGTGGGCAATAAATAATGGTAATACCAGGCCGTTTTTGGAGTAGAAGAATTCGCCGTGTCAAGCTGTTGCGGCATCAACGCAATCGAAGCATGAGATTCGATACGGAAAAGATCAGGGGGGAGGAGATGCAGCAACAACCTTTTATTGCCGTTCTCACGGGAGCTGGTATTTCGGCAGAATCCGGAATTAAGACGTTCCGTGCTGCCGACGGACTATGGGAAGAACATCGGGTGGAAGATGTGGCGACTCCTGAGGGCTATGCCCGCAATCCTGCACTGGTACAGGAGTTCTACAATCTGCGCCGCTATCAGTTGCAACAGGAGTCTATTGCGCCCAATGCGGCCCACTATGCGCTGGCCGAGCTGGAAGCCGTGCTGGGGAATAATTTTCTGCTTATCACCCAAAATATCGACAATCTTCATGAAAGAGCAGGCAGCAAACGTATTGTGCATATGCATGGTGAACTGCTAAAAGTGCGCTGCTGCCAATCCGGACAGGTATTTAACTGGAAGGAAGATCTCACGGTGGAGGATCGCTGTCACTGTTGTCAGATTCCTGCTCCGTTGCGGCCCCATGTGGTTTGGTTTGGTGAAATGCCCCTTGGGATGGAAAAAATCTACCAGGCGCTGAGCCAGGTCACCTGTTTTGTCGCCATCGGTACTTCGGGGCAGGTCTATCCTGCCGCAGGGTTTATCCATGAAGCCAGGGCGAATGGTGCCCATACTGTGGAACTGAACCTGGAGCCGAGTGATACTGAGAATCTGTTTGATGAAAAACACTATGGCCCGGCGACGGAGGTAGTGCCGCAATACGTTCAGCAACTTCTGAAAATAATGAAATAACTCAATGAGTTCCCTCTCCCGTTTGCGGGAGAGGGTGGCCCGTCAGGGCTGGGAGAGGGTTCTTTTACTGCCTGGCCTTCAGCTTCTGAAACAGCGTCTCATACAGCTCATTGGCGCTGCCCACATCTTCCTGCCAGGAACCCTGGTCAATAATCGCTTTAGGCGGATAGAGGCTTTGATCCTGCGCGACTTTTGGCGACAATAATTTTTTCGCTCCCAGAACGGGGGTGGGATAACCGATCTCTTCAGCCACTTTTACCGCCACATCCGGGCGCAGCAGGAAGTTAATCAGTTTATAAGCCCCTTCCACATTGCGGGCGTTAGAGGGTATTGCCAGGCTGTCCATCCAGAAAATCCCGCCCTCTTTAGGCCAGATAGTCTGTACCGGCGCGCCAGCTTCACGAGCCACAAAGGCTGAGCCGTTCCATAACATGCCCAGGCTGGTTTCTCCCTCCATAAAGGGATTGGCCGGGTTGTCAGAGTTGAAGGCCAGAACATTAGGCATCAATTTCACCAGTTCCTGATACGCGGCCTCGATCTGCTTTGGATCTGTGCTGTTACCGGGATAACCCAGCTTCAGGAGTGCCATTTGAAAAACTTCCCGCGCATCATCGGTCATCAGCAGGCTGTTTTTATATTTCGGGTCCCACAGATCAGCCCAACTGGTAATGGTTGAAGGATCAATCTCCTGGGTATTAATACCAATAGCGGTGGCACCCCAGATATAGGGAACAGAATATTCGTTTTTCGGGTCAAAGGATTTATGCAGTAACTCGGGGTCAAGCTGATTAAAGTTGGATAATTTGCTGTGATCGATCTTCTGCAGCATACCTTCCTTACGCATCTTATCGACAAAGTAGGTGGAAGGGACCACCAGATCATAGCTGCCGGTCTTATAGGTTTTTAGCTTGGCATACATGGTCTCGTTAGATTCATAGGTGGAGTAGATGACTTTAATACCGGTCTCTTTAGTAAACTCTTCCAGCAGACCGGGAGGTACATATTCACTCCAGTTATAAAAATAGAGCGTGTCCTTATCACCCTCAGGGGCTGTTTTCTTAGCGTCAGCCGCTGCCATGAATGTGGTGACAGATAACAGGCTGGCAACCAGACAGGGCAACCATTTTTTCATTGTATTCTCCTAAAAATATCCTGATTTCCTGAAGTTATTTTTCTCACTACTGCTGTAGGGGAAGTTGTCTGTTTTTGCGATCGCGTACGATCAACTGGCTGGTCAGAACCAAAACCATAGAGACCACGAGTAGTATCGTCGCCAACGCATTCACTTCAGGAGAAACGCCAACCTTGACCATTGAATAGATCTTAAGGGGCAAAATTTCATAGTCAGGGCCGGTCACAAAAGATGATACCACGACATCATCCATGGAGAGAGTGAAACTGAGCAACCAGCCTGCTGCCACCGCTGGCATGGCCAAAGGCAGAATGATTTTGCGCAAAATCACGCTCTCGCTGGCCCCCAGATCCCGGGCGGCTTCCAGCATTCTGACATCAAAGCCTTTCAGGCGCGCATAAACCGAGACCACCACAAAAGGCAGGCAGAAAGTGATATGGGAAAACAGCAGTGACCAGAAACCCAGCGACAGCCCCACAAGCATAAACAGTACCAACAGAGAGATAGCCATCACGATATCTGGTGATACCATCACCACGAACAACATGCCGCCAACAAAGGCTTTGCCACGAAAATGATAGCGATAAAGTGCCACAGCCGTTAAGGTGCCGATCAGGGTCGCGAAGGTAGCGGACAGAACCGCAATGGTCACAGAGTGCACTGCGGCCTGGATCAGACTGTCGTTATTGAGCAGCAGGTTATACCAGTTTGTGGTGAAGCCCTGCCAGTTGATGCCAAATTTGGAGGCATTAAAAGAGTTAACGATCAATATAATGATCGGAATATAGAAATAAGCGTAAATCAGGCACAGATAGCCTGCACGTAACAGACGTCCCATTATTCTAACTCCACCCGTCTGTTGATCAGTTTAGAGACGCGGTAATAGATCAAAATCAGAATACCCATGGCGATGGTCAGGAAGATGCTGGTCGCAGAGCCAAATGGCCAGTCACGGATATTGAGAAATTGCGTTTTGATCACGTTACCGATCAACAGATTTTTGGCGCCTCCCAGCAGGTCAGCAATATAGAACAATCCCATGGCCGGTAGCAGAACCAGCAGACAACCGGCAATAATCCCCGGCATAGTCAGTGGCAAAATAATACGGCAGAAGGATTGTATCCGGCCTGCACCCAGATCCCTTGCGGCTTCAAGGTAGGATTTATCCAGTTTTTCAATACTGGAGTAGAGGGGCAATACCATAAAAGGCAGTAAAATATAGATCAGACCCAGTATCACCGCCTGCTGGGTATACATTAACTTAATCGGGGTATCTATTACCCCCAGCCAGAGCAGGAATTCGTTAAGATAGCCCCGGGTGCCGAGAAATACTTTCAGCCCATAGACCCGAATCAGGGAGTTGGTCCAGAAAGGCACGATCAGCAGAAACAGCAACACCGGCTGCCAGCGCTGGGGCATGCGAGCCAAAATATAGGCGAAGGGATAACCGAGCAGCAGGCAGCACAATGTCGCCAGCAACGCCATATTAAGAGAGTGCAGCAGTACCCGCGTATAGAGCGGATCAGCCAGACGGGCATAGTTATCCCAGGTGAACACCAAACTGACCAGGTTCAGATCATCTCTGGTCAGGAAGCTGGTCACAATAATCAGCAGATTTGGCAAAAAGACAAACAGGATCAACCAGGCCACGATGGTGGTGATCACGATGCCCTGGAAGCGCTTATATCTCTTCTTCATCTGCGAGTATCACCTCCCAGTTTTCAACCCAGGTAATGGCCATTTTTTGATTCAGCGAGTGATCCACATCGGGATCATTTTCATTAAAAAATTCGCTGACCATCACCATTTTGCCGCTTCTCAGCTCAATGGTAGAGTCCAGAGTCATACCTTTATAGTTGCGCTCACGAACATAACCGATAATGCCATCTGTAGGGCCATCATCATTGATCTCTTGTACCCGTAGATCTTCCGGCCGCAGCAGTACCTTGAGACGTTCACCCTCGGTCACCTCTTTTTTAACATAAATCGCACAGTCGCACCCTTCCACATTGGCGCGGACCCGTTGTTCATCAATGCGATAGAGGACCACCGCATCAAAAATATTGATCTCACCAATAAAACGGGCGACAAACAGATTTTTCGGCTCTTCGTAGATCTCGCGGGGAGTACCATCCTGAACAATTTTGCCCTCACGCATCACCACGATGCGATCAGACATGGTCAGGGCTTCTTCCTGATCATGAGTGACAAAAATAAAGGTGATGCCCAGTTTACGTTGCAGCGCTTTGAGTTCATTTTGCATCTGTTTGCGCAGCTTGTAATCCAGGGCTGACAGCGGTTCATCCAGCAGCAGCACTTTGGGTTTATTCACCACCGCGCGGGCAATGGCCACCCGTTGCTGCTGCCCGCCGGAAAGCTGATGCGGGCGGCGCTGGGCAAACTCTTCCAGTTGTACCATACGCAAGGCATTTAATACCCGGGGCTCAATTTTATCAGCGGGGGTTTTTTGCATACGCAAGCCAAAAGCCACGTTATCAAATACGCTCATATGGGGAAACAGGGCATAGCTTTGAAATACGGTATTAACGTGACGCTGTTCCGCTGGCACACGGGTAATATCTTGTCCGTCAAGGATAACTTTGCCTTGTTCGGCACTTTCCAGCCCGGCAATAAGACGCAGAATGGTGGTTTTTCCACAGCCGGAGGGGCCGAGAATGGTTAAAAACTCGCCATGATCGATAGTGAGATTGAGATCATCGATTATACGCCTGCCGTCAAATTCTTTGCAGATCTGATTCAGTTCAACCACTGGTTGAGCCAGTGAGGTAATTCCAGTCATTTTAAATGTGACACTCTATCCCGAAACAAAGGTAGATAGAACTGCTGCTGGAAAAGACTGCCGACAGACTTATGGACAAACTCTCTGCGGACCAGAAACCAGCAACACCGATTTGCGCAATACCTGTCAGCCAATATCGTTGGCACTTGAAAGACAAAGGGTATTAGGACGCAGAATAATAGACCCTATAGCAGATAATTGAAAGAGAGGAATGAAATTTTCCCCTCTCCCGTGTGCGGGATAGGGGATTTGATAAAAGAGGAAAACAGAAAATAAGCAGTAAAATCAGTCAATAAAATACCAGTAACCACTATTGATCAGATTGCTGAGCTGAGCCAGAAAACCAGGATCTTCCAGCGCATCACCAAAATGAGCCGCCTCAAGCACCAAATGGCGCGCTAATGCCTCTGTGGCTTGGTGGAAATCGCTATCCAGTTTTTCGCCATTGATATAGCAGGCTTCTTCGATCAACAGAACACGCAGCCCCCCCAAACGACGCAGGGTTTCTCCCTGACGCAGTAATTCATAAATTTCTCTGGGTTGATATGGGGGTTCCGGTGAACAGATATCCAGCTCATGGCGGGATTCAGTGATAAATTCACCAAACCAGCGATCAAACTCATCACCCTGATTAAGTAACTGGTCGATCATCGAACGCAGGGTTTGCAATTCACTTTTTTCAACAGCCGCGGGATTAGCGCGGACTGTGAGGGAGGGATCACTGTAGCGTTTATTACCGAGTTCGTTTTCCAGCACATAATCGGCAAAACCGTTCAGCAAATCACGGGCATTGGGGGCGCGGAAGCCCACAGAGTAGTTGAGTGAATTGACCAATGCGTAACCTTCATGAGGAAATCCCGGTGGAATATAGAGGATATCTCCAGGCTGCATCTCTTCATCAATAATGGCCTCGAAGGGTTCTGTTTGCAGCAGATCAGGGTGGGGCAGGTAGGCATTGAGGGGCTGACGTTCCCCTACACGCCAGCGGCGATGGCCCTGGCCCTGAATAATAAACACATCGTAGTTATCCAGATGGGGGCCTACGCCGCCGCCCGGCACTGAAAAGGAGATCATCAGATCATCCAGGCGCCAGTCCGGTAAGGCGCGGAAAGGCAGCATTAATGCACTGGAGGGTTCATGCCAATGGTTGACGGCTTGTACCAGCAGTGTCCATTCGTTTTCTCCTAAATGATCGAAGCTGGCGAAGGGACCATGTTCCACACTCCAGCGCCCTTGTTGCAGACTCACCAGCCGGCTATCGATCTCGTTTTCCATCGCCAGGCCAGCCAGCTCATCAGGAGAAATGGGGTCAATAAAATCCTTGATGGCATTTTTTAGGATCACCGGCTTTTTC
>JBOFSC010000640.1:0-4598 GCA_051651345.1 Enterobacteriaceae bacterium | reverse complement strand
TTGAATTTGATCTAATGCCTTGATTTGTGAGCTATTTCCCCAGCTCCCACCTCTGCCCCACTTTAAGCAGACGAAAATCTTCTGTGGACACCTGTTGCTCCTGTAAAGCTTGTGCCAGCGCCAAAGGGGGGGCATCCAGCGCTTCATCGGCCAGCTCGAAAGTCGCCCAATGAATAGCGACACTTTTTTGACAGCCTAACTCTCTGTGTAATTGCACCGCCTGATGGGGATCGATATGGCTGTGCTTCATAAACCAGCGTGGCGCATAAGCACCAATAGGCAGAGCGGCCAGATCAAAAGGTCCAAGCCGTTTGCCGATCTCCTGCAGATGGCTGGCATAGGCGGTATCACCGGCAAAATAGAAACGAAACTCCCCCAGGTGAACGACCCAGCCACCCCACAGGGTGCGGTTTCTGTCCCAGGGCGTGCGCATACTCCAGTGCTGGGCCGGGACTGAGATCAGTTTTGCTTGCTGATAGTGCTGGGTCTGCCACCAGTCCAGTTCCACCGCCTGCTTAACCCCCTGACGCTGTAGCCACTTCTTCAGGCCAAGGGGCACCGCAAACAGCGCAGCGGGAAAACGTTTTGCCAGTCGACAGACAGAGGCGCGATCAAGGTGGTCATAGTGATTATGTGAGATCAGCACGATATCAATATCCGGCAGAGCGTTCAGGCGCGCCGGTAGTGGCATACGGCGGCGGGGCCCGGCAAAACTCACCGGAGAGACCCGAGTGGAAAACACCGGATCAGTCAGAATACGCAGACCATCGTACTGCAATAATACAGTGGAGTGGCCGAGCCACCAGAGTGCATTGCCCTGGTAGTGAAAATCAGCGGGTTGCCACCATTCACGGACAAAGGCACGATAACCTGACTGGGGCGGCTTAGGGTAACCATTGGCTTTTCGCTCCTGTTGCCAGCGTTTAATCGCCTCCTTCTCCATCTGCCAGGGGGCCAGATTACAGAAACCTTCAGGGGTATGGTGAGCTTTATCTGGATTGATTTTACCCATAGTGACCTTGTTGACGTTTGTCTTTTACGCATATTCAATAACGGTAGGGGCAGACCCATGTGTCTGCCCAAACCCACTGTGGTGCGAAAATCTTATCCCAACTGATGCTTTTTCCTCCAGGCGATATGGCCGAGAAATTCAGCCATCAGGGCGGCTGCAGCCAGAGAAGTGATTTCGCTGTGATCGTAGTGAGGTGCCACCTCCACCAGATCATAACCGATAATATTGAGCGCTTTCAGGCCACGAATAATATCCAGTGCCTGAGCCGTCGTCGCCCCACCGGGTACGGGTGTGCCCGTGCCGGGGGCATAAGCCGGGTCCAGATAATCGATATCGAATGTCAGAAACGCCTTGCTATCGCCTACCCGTTGCACAATGCGATCGATAATCTGCTCCGTGCTCATCTTATTGCACTCCGATGCCGTGAGGACATCGTAACCCAGATCCTTTGAGATATTCAGGGAGGCCGGGTCGTGCAGACCGGCACGGATACCGACCTGAATAGATTTGCTGGTATCGACCAGCCCCTCTACGGCTGCATGATAGAAAGGCGTGCCGTGGCAGTGGGGTTTGCCAAAAAAGTCATGCATTGTGTCATAGTGGGCATCGAAATGAATCAGCGCCACCGGTCCATGGGCCTGATGACAGGCGCGTAGTTCCGGTAGCGTGACACTATGATCACCGCCCATGGCGACAGGGATGACGCCATTTTGAAAAATCGGCAACATACCTTCGGTAATCAGGTCGAACGACTCCTCCAGATAACCCGGAATAGTGCCGAGATCGCCATAATCGACGCCGGAGCAGTACTCAAAGATGGCGACATCCAGATGTGGGTTGTAGGGCTTTGTGGCAAAAGCAGAAACTTCACGTATTGCCGAGGGCCCAAAACGGGTACCGGGGCGAAAAGTGGTACTGCAGTCATAGGGGAGTCCTACTACCACAAAATCCACGTCTTCCACAGTGGTCACATGAGGCAGGCGCATAAACGTCCGGATGCCGGAGAAGCGGGGAGCATTTTCTGGATTGACGGGCTGATATTTGCTCATAGTGACACTCCAACCAGTGTAGATTTCATGTTGTAAACCTCCATTCCCTGGGAAGCACCGTGCTTCCACATGTTCTGTGTATGATGCCGGAAAATTACAAGGTTTCATCCTTTTTTGTACATATTAAGCAAATCACCTGCAAATCGCGCCAAATTAATGGCGCAATTAGATTGAAAGTGGCATAATTGCGCCACTATTTTCACTCATGGTGCCGATACGATGACCTTAAAAACGACTCTGCTCAACAGCATCCGTGCTTCCTATGCTGGAATGACACTGGCTGAACTACTGGTCAAACATCCGGGCATTGCCCGCAGGACCGCGCAACGCCTAATTAGCCAGCTTGTTGAGAGTGAACAAATCACCGCTGTAGGTAAAGGGAGAGCCCGACACTATGTGGTCAGTCGAATGGTTTTCCCCCCCCATTTTGCAGAAGAACCGGGTAAGTTTCCTGCCTATATTCCGTTATCTGCGGACAGTCGGGATATTGTGGCTTATCTTGAACAACCCTTACCTGCCCGTAATCCCGTTGGCTATCAGCGGGATTTTCTGGAGGAGTACCAACCCAATCAGACGGCCTACTTACCTGATCCTATACGTCGCCAATTACATCAGATCGGTATGACAGTTCAGGCAGGCGCATCCGCCGGCACATACAGTCGCTCGATACTGGGACGGCTGCTTATCGATTTGTCATGGGCTTCGAGCCATTTAGAGGGGAACACCTATTCCCGGCTGGATACCCGCAGACTGATTGAGCAAGGTAAAATCGCGCGGGGTAAAGCCATGCTGGAAACCCAGATGATTTTGAATCATAAAGCCGCGATTGAATTACTGGTGGGCAATGTGGATACGCTGCATTTTGATCGCTATATGTTGATGAATCTGCATGGTGTCCTTGCTGAGAACCTGCTGTCCAGCCCTGAAGATGAAGGACGGATTCGCCAGCATGAGGTGGGTATCGGTCAGAGTGTTTATCGACCTCTGTCCGCCCCACAACTCATTAATGATTCATTGGATCTGCTGCTGAATAAAGCGGAACAGATCTCGGATCCCTTTGAACAATCTTTTTTTATGATGGTGCATCTCCCTTATTTGCAACCTTTTGCCGATATCAACAAACGGACTTCCAGGCTGGCGGCTAATTTGCCCCTGTTTCGTGCCAATCTCTGTCCACTGACTTTCCTGGGGGTATCACAATATGCCTATAGTCGGGCCATGTTGGGTATCTACGAAATGACACGGGTAGAGCTCCTGCGGGATCTCTATGTCTGGGCCTATGGGCGCTCAACTCAGGAATATCTGACGATTAAGCAAGGACTTGTCGAGCCCGATGCAATGCGTCTGAAGTGGCGTGAATTGATCAGGGAAATCATCCATGCCGTGATTATCCAACCGGATCAGGATGCCTTTATGGTGATCCGTCAGAGGGTGAATGAGCAGGTACCAGAGACAGAGCGTGACTATGTTCAGGCATTAATCATTGAGGAGTTGCGGCTAATACATGAAGGCGTATTAGTGCGTTATGGGATACGCCCCTCGGAGTTGCAGGCCTGGCAGACGAAGCAGCGTTAATGTGTTATATGTGTGAGCAGAATCAAGCTTTCCTCAAATTTGCCGATTTTTGATATCTCTTGAACATTGCCCCTTGTTACCTTGTGGTCGTTGCTGTGAGGATAAGATGGAAAAAAAACGAATTATTCAGGAGTTTGTTCCGGGGAAACAGGTCACCCTGGCTCATGTGATCGCCCATCCGGGGCGGGGACTCGCTAATAAAATAGGGGTGCCCGAGGCGGAAGCGATCGGTATTATGACATTGACCCCTGGGGAAACGGCGATGATAGCCGGTGACTTTGCCACAAAAGCAGCGGATGTGGAGATCGGTTTTCTTGACCGGTTTAGTGGTGCCCTGGTGATTTATGGCTCTGTCGGTGCTGTGGACGAAGCCCTGTCGCAAACCGTACACCAGTTGGGGCGCCTGTTAGGCTACTCTCTGTGTACTCTGACCCGGAGCTGACGATGGCACTCAGGCGCTATGCTTTATTGGGTGCCGTGGGGGCCGGTAAAACCACGTTGTTTAATGCTCTGCGCGGTGAGTATGGCCTGGCGTGTAAGACCCAGGCAGTCGAGTTTGACCAGCAGGGTGGGGTGGATACGCCGGGTGAATTTTTCAGTCATCCCCGTCTGTACCATGCGCTTATCAGCACCCTCACCGATGTAGAGATCATCATTTATGTGCATGCCGCAGATGATCGCACCTGCCGTTTGCCCCCGGGCTTATTAAGCGTGTATGGCAATAAAACCCTGATTACGGTGATCAGTAAAAGCGATTTGCCCGATGTGGATCTGCCCGCCATCCGCACGATGTTAAAGCAACACGGTCTTAACGGGCCCATATTGACGCTAAACAGCCATGACGCTGACAGCGTGCATCAACTGGCAACATTGTTGCAAGATCTGCTGCAAGACCCGATACAAGATCCGATACAAGATCCGATACAACCGCCCGCGACGGCGACGAGGTGAAGGATGGCCCA
>JBOFSC010000639.1:0-2363 GCA_051651345.1 Enterobacteriaceae bacterium | reverse complement strand
CAGAATCTCCTCCGGCAGACATCCGGCGGCGACACAGGAGAAGTGGTTTTTCGGGACCACCTGGTGACGGGGAGCGGCTTGCAGCAGGGAGAGCTCGGTAGCCCCCAGACCTCTGGGATACTGCTCTGAGAACACCACCGGGACATCATGTTCCGCCACCACGGAGATCAGCCAGCGACAGCGGGGTAACAGCGTATCGGCAGCGACAATGGCGGGCAGCAATTTTTCCTGAATATCAATAACCAGTAACGAGATCTGCTCTTTGTGAATTAACATAATGCCTCCCATGGTTGATACCCGTCGTCTTTCAAGTTGCAGGTGCGTTGGCTGCGCTTGCTCACCCCAGTCACATAGTTGTCTATGCTCCTGGGACTTCGCAAGCTTGCCGCCTTCCTGCAACTCGAAATCCATAGGGTATAGGCTATAGCAGAAACCGGTAACACCCAGACTGTAAAGGATTTTAGCGTACGAATCCATTGCTATCCGGACAGAATTCAGGTATCCGTGAGGGATAACTATCAGATAAAAGGTTTTTTTAGCGGCCACGACACTTGACCTCAACTTAGGTTGAGGATGTATAAGGGCGTTAACAGAATAATAATAAGGAGAGAATATGAAGCTGGAAACGCACGTGGCTGATATAGCAGAAGCAGAAGCGCGCCGACATACATTTTACACCTTGATCCTTTCCGGGGGAGTGACCCTGCATGCGCTCAACCTCTATATCACCATTACCGTGATGCCCTCTATCGTCGCTGATATTGGGGGCCTGAATTACTATGCCTGGTCAACCACCCTGTTTATCGTCGCCTCCATTGCCGGTGCTGCAACCACCGTTCGGCTACTGCACAATTTAGGGGCGCGCAAGGCCTATATTGTGGCCGCTACTCTGTTTGCTCTGGGGACTTTACTCTGCGCACTCGCCAGCAATATGCCGTTTCTGCTGCTGGGACGCATTATCCAGGGATTAGGCGGAGGATTTCTCTATGCCCTGGCCTACGCACTGACCCGTATCGTGTTGCCGCAACATCTATGGGCCAGGGTGATCAGCCTGATCTCTGCCGTGTTTGGTATTACCACCCTGGTGGGCCCGACGATTGGCGGGGTTTTTGCCCAGTACGCCAGTTGGCGTTTTGCATTCTGGTCACTGCTGCCTTTCGTTATTCTGTTTATTCTGCTCGCCTGGAGTCGACTACCTGATGACAAAGATTCGCAATCCCAGTCACAAGCCCTGCCGCTGCTACAACTCCTGATGCTGGTGCTGGCGGTACTGTCTGTTTCTGCAGGCAGTATCAGCGCCTCTCTGCTATGGAGTGCTGCCAGTCTGCTGGGGGCGCTACTGCTTATTGCTGCTATCGCCTGGCGAGATGCCAGGGGCCGCGTTCGCCTGTTACCCGCAGGCTCTTTTAGCCTGACCGCACCGCTCGGTATCCTCTATTGCACCATCGCTTTGCTGATGTTTAGTATGCAACCAGAAATTTATGCCCCCTGGATGCTGCAAAAGTTGCATGGACAGTCGCCATTATGGGCCGGATATCTGACCGGATTACTCTCTATTGGTTGGACGGCAGCCACATTGCTGACAGCCCGCCCTCTGTGGCAGGGTAAAGCGCCTTTGTTGATTATGACCGGGCCGATATTGAGTCTGCTGGGATTACTGCTACTGCTGATTTTTCTGCCACAAAATAGTCAGGGTGCCTGGCAGATTATTACGCCGGTTTGTCTGGGTCTGACTCTGATCGGTTTTGGTATCGGTTTATCCTGGCCTAATCTGGTCACCCGCATTTATGTCAATGCCAAACCGGAGGAGCAAGCCCTGGCAACCGGCGCGATGACGACGGTGCAACTGTTTGCCCTGGCATTCGGTGCAGCTTGTGCCGGCATGGTGGTCAATATGGCGGGTATCGCGGATCCCGGTGGTATCGAGGGCGCCAGCAGGAGCGCTTTCTGGCTGATGTTGAGCTTTATCCTGGCACCGGTTATCGCGTTGTTCTCCTCAGCGCAAATTCTGAAAATCACCAGGCAATAAGCCCTTGTGATCAATTCCCTCGCCCGCTTGCGGGAGAGGGGAAACGCCAAATCTTAAGTAATAAAACTCGTTTACGTGTCGCAGGTCGCAAAAAACGCTTCAGCCCCCTTTAATAGACTGGAAGCCAGCCCACAATTGTCTGATAATAGCGGCCATTAATCTAATACCATGGTCGTTATTGTATTTTTGGGTTTGTGATTTATCTCTTTTTGCAATATTAGTGTGATTTTCAAGGGACCTTATTTGACCGGGAAGTATGACAAATGAACTATAGCCATTCTTATGCTCAGCAGACAGTGCACAATAAACAGAGTGCTGAAGAGCAACAGCGAGA
>JBOFSC010000638.1:0-3480 GCA_051651345.1 Enterobacteriaceae bacterium | reverse complement strand
GTTCTCAGTCGAACTGTAAATTTCACTTTTTTCGCCAGTGCCAGCAGGTAATCACGGTTAAACAGGGCTTTCAGATTGTCGCGGAGAGTGGTAAATTGCATAGGTGCTGTGGTTGTGTTGGTTGTTTTGGTTGTTTTGGCGAATGATCATTTGATCATGATCACAGCACACTTTCCACTCTTTTTTCTAAAAATACGTCATTTTTTTCTATCGTTATCAGTTGGTTGATCCTAAAGATCCTACGTATAAACAAACACTACGACCCTCATTTTTATTGGTGCCGATGTGATTGACGGTTCTTCAGGCGTCAATGGCAGTTTTATGCGTCTTGAGGCCATAGAAATCGCCGCGAAAATCGGGGCCAGAGTTTATCTGTTTTTTTCCTACAGAAGTGATGTTGATAGCAGAATTGTGTCTCGTTTAAATGAATTAATCCAATATCCTTCTATTTATTTTTGTCTTCGGGATGAAAAGTCCCTGGACACATTTAAACAAGCTTATCCTGGAAGCCATTGTCAGTTTTTCCCAGATCTTGCCTTTTATGCTTACGATCTCAAGGAGTTCGCCAGAACACAGAAAAAGAAAGTACGGTTATCTATTGGTGTTAATTTTTCTGAGCAATCATTTCGTGCGACACAGGTAGAGTTCACTGATGCTAACAGAAGGAAATATATCTCAGACTACCTTAACGAAATTGTTAAGCAATTCCCGGATGGGGACTATATCATTTTCCCCAATGATATCAGAATGTGGGATAATTTCTGGAGTGATTTCGATTACGCTGTCGCATGTCAATCTCTATTGGATGATTTGGATCTTAATGGCAGAGTCACCCTCATTAATCCTGTTGCCAATTATCGAGAAATTATTGAGTGTCTACATAATATTGATCTGCTTTTTTCTTGCAGAATGCATCTTGCCATCGCTTCTTTTATTGCAGGAACGCTGCCTGTCGTCATTACCGCCAAATCCTTTAAAAGTGAAGAGGATTTAAAGCAACGCGGAATGTATGATAAAGCCAGGGGAATGCTTGACTGGTGTTTTGGACGTCCTGATTTTGTCGTGACGAATAAAAATGAATTGCGCCAGCTCTTAAAGACTATTGCTATTGATATCAGTGGATTACAAGCATCAATAAACAGGAAAAATCACTATATTAAAGAACAGATTCTTAAATTCACTTTACCATCATGGCCAATAAAAAATCGCTTAGCGGCTGTCATGCCTGGTCATTCCGGGAAATCTTCATTAATTATTTCCTCTCTTAAAAGTGAGCGTTTTAAACTTGAGATTGACTGTAGAAATTATCTGAAAGAGTTAGAGATTCGTGGCAAATGGGCGAAGCATCTTGAGTCTAATTTAAATCAGGCTGAGGAACAGCTCTACACTCTTAATCAAGTGGTTTTTCAACAAAACAAGCAGATATCTACCCTCAATCAAGCGGTTTCGCAGCAGGATAAACAACTATCTGGCCTCAAGAAAGCGCTCTCGCTGCGGGATGAGCAACTTTCTGGCCTCAATAAAGCGCTCTCGCAACAGGATGAGCAGATTTCTTCCCTTAATCAAGTGATTTCACAGCAGAAGACCCAGATATCCAACCTTAATCAGATAGTTTTCCGGCAGGATACACAGATCTCCAGCCTGAATCAGGATATCACAGAACGTGATACTGAGATAAATGCCATCCACACAAGCTATCTATGGAAAACCATGACGCTATTAAAAAAAATCAGCAAACGGGATCATCATATCAATAGCATGTCTGAGCCTGGTACTTTTTTCACCATCTGCTCGAAGAATTTTCTGGCTCATGCGCGGGCCCTGTATGACTCGCTCAGACCACACTACCCCAACACGATGTTTTTCGTTGTACTGTGCGACAGAGTGGATGGTTTTTTTGACCCTGCTCAGGAACCGTTTGAATTTGTTTTTCTTGAAGATTTAAATCTGCCTGACCTCGGTAAAATGGCTCAACGCTATAATATCACAGAGTTAAATACGGCTGTTAAACCCTTCGCCTTTCTGCATCTGATGAGAAAATTTAAGATCGACTCTGTCGTCTATCTCGACCCTGATCTGTTTTTTGTTGATAAGATGCCGGAACTGGAGCAACTCCTGGCCCAGGGTGCAGAAGCCGTTCTTACCCCACATTTGCTGCAACCCGCTGAGCATGACCAAATCAATGATAATAAAATGCTGCTTTATGGCATTTATAACCTCGGATTTCTTGCATTGCGCAATACACCGACGGTTAATGCTTTTCTTGAGTGGTGGGGACGTCGGTTAGAGCATCACTGCATTATACGGCTCGAAGAGGGGTTATTTGTCGATCAAAAATGGGCGGATTTACTACCTGCTTTCGTTCCCGGCACCAGGATTCTACAGCACCCTGGATACAATGTTGCTTACTGGAATCTCCCTCAGCGCAAAATTACCCGGCATGCAGATCGTTGGTTTGCCAACAATCAGCCCTTGCGGTTTGTGCATTTCAGTGGCAATCAACTCGATGATACCCGTGTTTTTTCCAGACATAGCCAACAAGTCACCATAGACAATATTGGTGTACTGCGTGAGCTTCTTGATGCTTACCGGCAAGAAGTTTACCAACAAAATCATACTTTCTATCGCAGTTTGCCTTATGCATATAGTTGGGATGGAGAAACAGGAATCAACCTGCATACTCCTAAAGCGTTAGATATGGCATCAAACGAAATCCTCTCCCCTGAGGCCGGAGGCAAAGTGACGCCACAACATCCGCATCTCTTTGCTAAGTTTCAGCGCCGCCTGGCTGTCGTTAGTCAGGCAATACCCACAGCAAAAGGACTCTCTGGCGGCTGGACACCCTTTTTGCGGCGCGTATGGAACGCTTATCAGCGCCATGGGTGGCATTATATTAAGTTAAAGGCTCTGGAAATTAGTCAATTACAACCACCACCAGAAACATCGGTATGGCAGCCAACTGACCAAAGTCACCAGGAGCATCGTCATTCCAGGCGGCTCCTGTATTTAGACTGGGCCATTCCCAAACCTGATCAGGATGCAGCTTCAGTCACGGCGATATTGTTATTAGAGATTTTACATTCTCTTGGTTACCAGGTGACCTTTATCCCCTGTAGCCTGAAGTATGAGGAGGGTTACTATGAAGCATTAGTTACAGCAGATATTCAAGTTATCGTCTATCCCACTATCCATTCCATTAAAGAGTGGCTGCAAAGTCATGGCCATGAGTTCAGTGTCTGTGTTATGGCACGAGGCCCTGTTGTATGGCCATACCTTGAAACCCTGAAGCAATTTACACCTAATATTAAATTAATATTCAATACGGTGGATCTGCACTATCTGCGTGAGCTGCGGCAAGCGGAACTTGAAAAAAATGAGCAAGTGCGCCGAAATGCGCTGGTATTACAAGCACAAGAGCTCGAACTTATCGACAGATGTGACCTTTCGATATTACTGAGTCAAGAGGAACTGTATATCATC
>JBOFSC010000637.1:0-4154 GCA_051651345.1 Enterobacteriaceae bacterium | reverse complement strand
GTGCTGTGGTTGTGTTGGTTGTTTTGGCGAATGATCATTTGATCATGATCACAGCACACTTTCCACTCTTTTTTCTAAAAATACGTCATTTTTTCTATCGTTATCAGTTGGTTGATCCTAAAGATCCTACGTATAAATATTCAATAGTATTAATAAAATTCATCTATTGCATTTTCACACAACTATTACTATTATTAATGGGTCAGAAAAACTCGTTTTGCGAATTACTCTCATGACCACCAATCATGAAGAGACAGAAAAAAACCCGGCTATGGTCGGGTTTTTTTGATCATAAACAGGCAGAAAATTTCTTGTATACCCTAAATAAGGATAGCATCATACTCAAACAACGCCCCCTCCCCTAAAGCCCGATACCCCCTCTAGATCATCAGATCGCCCATTTATTTGATGTGAAGTACAGAATGCCGGAATTCACCTGCTAAAAATGTTCTGCTAATTTAATGGGTTGCTATATACTTATCCTATTGTGAATGATACAGGTTTACCATCATGATTGATAAAATTCCATTAGGTATCAGTGCCTGTCTGTTAGGGGAAAATGTACGTTTTGATGGTGGGCATAAACGCTTACTTTTTGCGGTAGAAGAGTTGTTACCTTATGTCACCTATACCCCTGTTTGCCCTGAAGTAGCAATAGGACTGCCTGTTCCCAGACCTGCATTACGTTTGATCCAACGGGGTGAAGATATTCGATTATGTTTCAGTAAACAGCACGATGTGGATGTCACGGAAAAAATGGAGCAGTTTTCCCGGCACAAAGTGAAACAGCTTGATACGCTATGTGGTTACATTGTTTGCGCTAATTCACCGAGTTGCGGCATGGAACGTGTGCGAGTGTATACGGAACAACAGACTGGCAGTATGAAAAATGGTATCGGGCTATTTACCCGGCAGTTGCAACAGCATTTGCCCTGGTTACCTGTGGAAGAAAATGGACGTTTACTGGATAGCGCCATTCGGGAAAACTTTGTCACCAGAATTTTTGCCTTACATGAGTTGCAGCAGTTACAGCAACAAAAATTAACCAGAAAAAAGCTTATCGACTTTCATAGCCGCTATAAATTACTGTTGCTGGCCCATCATCAGGCAGGCTACCGGGAACTGGGCCGCTTTGTCGCCACCATCAGCACCTACTCCTCTCTGGCTCAATTTGTTGTTGAATATCGTTTACGGTTGATGACTCTGTTAAAACATAAAGCTACCCGTCGTAATCACACCAATGTGTTGAACCATATCCAGGGCTATTTCAAGCATTACCTGTCCCCGCGTCAGCGACAGGAGCTGACCTCTGTGATAGAGCAATATCGGCAAGGGTTGCTGCCATTACAGGGGCCCCTGACGCTACTAAAACACTATATGGCAGAGTATCCTGAGGATTATCTCTCTCAGCAGCGTTATTTTTCTCCTTTTCCTGATAAGTTGAGGCTAAGTAATGGCGATTGATGCAGCACAAAAAAAACGGCATCTGGTCTGGCTACGAATGGATCTGCGCATAGCAGATAATATGGCATTATCCGAAGCTTGTGCCGATCCACTGGCTCAGGTTAGCGTGATTTATATCGCAACGCCGCAACAGTGGAAGCAACATGCTATGTCTCCCCGCCAGGCAGGATTGATTTATCATGCCCTGCTGGGGCTGCGACAGGCATTGCAACAGCGTGGGATAGAATTTATCTATCAACAATGTGATGACTTTACTCAGGCGGCAGCCTGGCTGGTCAACTACTGTCGACAACATCAGGTGGATAGTCTGTTTTATAATTGCCAGTATGAATGGAATGAATGGCAACGTGATCGGTGGGTTGATCACCAACTGGAAAGAGAAACAGCCGTCTATCGTTATGATGATAGTCTCTTATTGCCTCCGGGAAGTGTCCTTACACAGACCGGCACCATGTTTTCGGTATATAGCCCTTTCTATCGTGCTGTGATGCATAAACTGCTCAGTGCGGATAGTCGTTGTCGGCCCGCTCCAGCCCCCAGAGGAGAGCCATTACCCCTGTCCAGAGATGATTTACACCCTTTCGACTATCCACGCCAAGAGCAGACACTGTTTGTCACCAGCGAGGAACAGGCTGGCCTGCGTCTGCAGGAATTTTGTCAACACACCGTTGCTCACTATCACCAACAGCGCGATTTCCCCGCCTTACCTGCAACCAGTCTGCTTTCGGCCTGCTTAGCGATAGGTTTGCTCTCAGTACGTCAGTGCCTGAACTGTTTATTACTGAATCATCCTGATGTTTTACAACAGATGGCAGGCGGAGCCAGCAGTTGGCTTAACGAGATTATCTGGCGAGAGTTTTATCGACACCTGCTGGTGGCGAGGCCGGAGTTGGCACGACATCAACCCTTTCATCACTGGGGACAATATCTGCAATGGTCTGACAATAAGGAGCATTTTCAGGCCTGGCAACAAGGCAGAACTGGTTATCCCATTGTGGATGCTGCGATGCGACAGCTGGCGGCGACAGGCTGGATGCATAATAGGTTACGCATGATTACCGCCAGCTTCCTGGTTAAGGATCTCCACCTCAACTGGCGCTGGGGGGAGCACTATTTTATGTCACAACTGACAGATGGGGATTTGGCAGCCAATAATGGCGGTTGGCAGTGGGCTGCATCCACTGGCGCAGATGCAGCGCCCTATTTCCGTATTTTTAACCCATCACGCCAGGGCGAAAAATTTGATCCCTGCGGGACTTTTATTCGTCAATGGCTACCAGAGCTGACAGAGGTACCCGATAAATGGATCCATCAGCCATGGCAATGGGCAAACCTGCAGCAAAAAACGCTCTCCTATCCCTTGCCGATTGTAGATCATGGTACTGAAAGAAAACTGACCCTGACCTTATTTGCTAATGCCAAAAATATGGCTACCCAGTATAAACCGGCAGCCATTCCAGCATATTCAGAATATGAAACAGTGCAGTCACGACGCCGAACAAGATAACCCCATAGACCATCAGATCGCCCCCTGGGGTGACAAAGTGTTGTTTCCCCCCAGGCGCCAGCCTGCTGCGAGAACGCTTAACCAATAGCGCAGGCACGATACAGGTCCAGACAGCGGCGGCTGCGCCCACATAGCCAAGGGCGATCAGAAAGCCAAAGGGGAATAACAGCGACATAATCAGCGGTGGTAAAAAAGTCACCGCCCAGGTTTTGCTGCGCCCTGTTTTGCTATCATCGAACTTAAATAAATCCGCCAGATAATCGAACACTCCCAGACCAACACCGATAAATGAAGAAAGGATAGCCGCCATAGAGAAAGCATTCAGTGCGTCAGCGACTTTGTCTGAGCTAATCACCCTCCCAAGAGCCGCCAAAAGTGCGTCCACATTACCTTCAGCAGCAATTACTGGTGCAAAACCCGGTCGCGGCAAATTGCCGAATATGCTCACCAGCCAGATGCTATAAAGTATCAGTGCAATCATCGTACCCCCGGCAATTGCCCATTTCGCTTTGTGCTCATCCCGGTAATAAGCGCGCATGGAAGAGACTGAGTGGTGGTAGCCGAAAGAGGCCAGTGCTACCGGCAACATTATCATGGCATAGGGAGCATAACGGCTGTCACTGGCGTTAAGATCAAACAGGACAGGAAACTTGATATTGATAAACAGACCCGCGACACTAAAGACAAAGGTCAGGATCATGAACGTGATAAGAACGACAGAAATGCGGTCTACCGCGCGGGTTGAATGCCAGACAAACAGAGAAAAAATCGCCACAAATAACACTGCTGCCAGTTTGCTGTTAATTCCCAGAAGCTGATGCAAAATCAGAGCTGATGAGGTGATATAGGCATACAACAGCAATCCACCGACAAAATAGACTGCGGTATTGTTAATCATATTCGCGTTGTTGCCCAGCAGATCTTTGGTGACGGAGTTAAATGAAACCCGCATATCATCATAGTATTGAAAGGATTCGAGCAGCATCCAACCAGAGAAAGTCATCACTACCATTGTCAGTGTGATGGCCAGCAGGGACCAGATAGTCCAGGCACCAGCCCCGGAGGTGGGTAAACCCAGCATCCCTGCCCCCACACAGATACCGGCAATAATACAAGCTCCCCCCAGAATTGACGGTTGTTGTTTCATAATGTCGCCTTCCTTAATATTAGGGCCCCAGATATT
>JBOFSC010000636.1:0-12141 GCA_051651345.1 Enterobacteriaceae bacterium | reverse complement strand
TTCCAACTCTGTAAAACACTCACAGCTCGAATATGGGATACTCGAAAACCTGGTACATTCTGTCGCGTGCAGTGCCGGACCACCCCGGCGCTGACGCGCCACCCCTCCACGGAGGGGAATTTAATCTATAACAGCGCCGCCAGTGAAACCAATCGGGAAATTTCCATATGGGGCAGAATATCATCCACAGTCAATACATTAGAGGGCCGGTTATTGACCCAACACGCCTGGGCACCACAGCGAATCGCCCCGGCCACATCCGTGGTCAAATCATCTCCCACATGCAGCAGATGACTCGGTGAGATACCAAGACGATGCGCGGCATTGAGATACATATCCGGCCAGGGTTTCGCCCGGCCCGCCGGTCCAGCCCGTAAAATCGCATCAAAATAGCCACTGATACCGTACAGACGGGGATCGGAATTGCCATTAGTAATGGCGATCAGAGGAAACCTGTGGCGTAACTGGCGCAATAGCTGATGTACCTCTTCCGGTACCACTATCTTGTTGCGCCAGTAAAGAAAATGTACCAGGGCTTCATCGGCCCCCTTGTTCGCTTCCAGAGGGCTATAGCCACACTGTTGTAATAACAGCGCAATGGCGTGCCAGCGCCGTTTGGTGACATCGTGTTCAAATTCAGGTCTGAGTTTACTTACCTGCTGGGTAAACTGATCGATTTGCGCCACGCTCCAGTTGTGCAACACCCGGTGTTGCTGTAGCAGAAACTGATACAGCTTCTGTTCTGTCAGCTCGATCACCGGTCCATTGTCATACAGGGTATCATCCAGATCGAACGTGATAGCCCTAATTTCATTGAGAGGTCGATAATAACGCATTAGCTGTTTCTCCTCCTGGCCCTTGGATGAGCAGCATCATAGACCGCTGCCAGATGTTGAAAATCAAGATGTGTATAGATCTGCGTCGTCGACAGATCGGCATGTCCCAGTAACTCCTGTACTGCCCGTAAATCACCACTGGATTCGAGCATATGGGTGGCAAAAGAATGGCGCAATTTATGCGGGTGAATATGGCTGGGCACCCCCTGTTTCAGGCCCCATTCAGCAAACCTTTTCTGTACATTACGCTGCGAGATACGCCGCCCGTGCCTGGAGACAAACAGCGCATCATCCTGTGGGTTAAATTGCTGCCGTATTGGCAACCAGTGCTCAATACAGGCGATCGCCACACGGCCGATGGGTAACTTACGCTCTTTACCGCCTTTGCCCTTCACCCACAATTCACCCGCCGCCAGATCCAGATGGCGGCACTCCAGACCCACCAGTTCCGAGAGGCGTAAACCGGCAGCATACATCACCTCCAGCATGGTGCGATCACGGATCGCCAGAGGATCAGCCTGATGCAGTTCAATGGAGAGCAGTTGCTGCACCTCATCCACATCCATATTCTTGGGTAATAACCGGCTGCGATCGGGAATCGACACCCCTTTGGCCGGATTAGCCGTCAGCTCGCCCTGCTGTACCATCCATTCAAGAAAAGTACGCAGCGCCGACAACCGCAACGCCAGGGCGGAAGATTGCAGGCCCTGTCTTCTGTTACGGCTGACCAGCAACCGTACCTGAGCACTGGTGAGCGTCGTCCACTGCTGCATGCCCATTTCACTGAGTTCAGTCATCTGCTTGTACAGATAGCGCTGATATTGCGCCAGGGTATAGGGGCTCAGGCGCCGCTCCACCTTCAGAAATTGCAGGAAGGTGTCCACCGGCTGCTGCAACGTGTGTGGCAGGGTCATGTTCGGGCAATCCAGCGTGTTAATAACCCCGGCAGCCACTGACTCAGATGCTGCAAAAGCAGGGTGCCCTGTTGCGGCTGATAGTGTCCCGCATCGCGGCTGCTGAAAATCAGTACCCCCAGATCCCCCTGCTCCCCTAACAGGCTCATGGCGACAGAAGCCGCTTCCCGGCTCTCCGGTAACAGCAGTTGCAACTCACTGCGATTGAGCTGCCCCAGATAGTGGTGCAGATCTCCCATGCGCTGAATGCGAATTGGTTCAAATTGCTGTCTGGACAAGCCTAAATGATGAAAAGAGGAAGGGGCCTGTAAGCTCCACTGCTCCGTAAACAGGCGCAGAGCCACCCCGGTCAATCCCAGAGAGCGAGACCAGGTGCGCAAACGCTCCAGCACGGATTGTAAACTGTCTGCCAGGGCCAGCTCGGCGTATAATTTCAGCAGTTGCGCAAATAGCGTTTCATTGGCCGCCGCTGCTTCCATCAGCAAGGTGATCTCCTCCTGCAGGTGCTCAATCTGCTGGCGCTGACGCGCTAATTGCCACTCCGGCAGTGACACCGCGCCACGGACCGGATGAGGAATCATCAGGTGTTCGACGCTGTGGGCATGACGAATAAAAAAATCCGGATGCCGGCACAAATAATCGACAATATCCTGCTCATCCTGTGTCAGATTATCTCCATTTGATGTTTTGCTCTCTCTCATAGCTGAATAGTTCCATCATAAACATGGATAGCCGGCCCCGTCATCATCACGGAATGCCCTGGGCCACGCCACTGGATCTGTAAACTCCCTCCCGGCAGGGAGACAAGAACCCGCTCGTCGAGTAAGCCTTGCTGACGTCCTACCACCACTGCGGCGCAAGCCCCACTACCGCAGGCCTGAGTTTCACCACAGCCGCGCTCATGGATACGCAGACGAATATGATCGCTGGCCATTACCTGCATAAAACCCACATTGGCCCGCTCCGGGAAACGCTCATGATTTTCCAGAAGTGGCCCCAGCAGGGCAACCTCCGCCAGCTCTACATTATCGACCTGCAGCACACAGTGGGGATTGCCCATGGAAACCACGCCACACAATAAGGTCTGCTCCTCTACCCGCAAGATATAGGTTTTTTCCTCACGAACCGCCCGAAAAGGCACCAGTTGCGGAGCAAAGCGGGGTTCACCCATGCTGACGCACACCTGTTCATCCTGCAACACTTGCAGCACCATTTGTGTCTGCTGGGTGCTGACAAGGATTTTACGTTTACTGGTCAAGCCCTTCAGACGTACAAAGCGGGCAAAACAGCGGGCGCCATTGCCACATTGCCCGGACTCACTGCCGTCCGGGTTAAAAATACGATAATGAAAATCCAGATCGGGGTCATAGGGAGGCTCAACCACCAGCAGTTGATCGAAACCAATACCCGTATGGCGGTCTGCCAGACGGCGGATCAGCTCTGGTGAAAAGAAAATATTTTGTGTTACCGCATCCACCACCACAAAATCATTGCCCAACCCGTGCATCTTAGAAAACTGCATCTGCCGCGTTACCTTCTGTCTGGCCTCGAAAATAGTTATCGCTGTTGTGCAGGCGACTCTGCTTTATCTGCTGCAGCAGGTTGTTCTGTTTTTGCCGGCTGTGTCTTCGCTGGCTGCGGCTTATCCTTCGGCATATAAAGCGGACCTTTCAGGCCACAACCCACCAGCAGTTGAGCCGCCAGCACTACCATTATCACTTTTGCTCTGTTTTTCATTACACTGTTTTTCATTACATTAGTCTCATCTGAGCTATATAATTTATGTCCCAATCGTAGTTAGTGAAAAGTAGCAGGATTCCATTATGAATGACACCCAATTTCAACAACTCGCTGATAACTTGTTATACCATATTGAGCAGCAGTTGGATCTTTATCAGGGCGATGCCGACATCGATTGCGAAATCAGCGGCGGAGTGATGACGCTCTCTTTTAGCAACGGACGGCAGATCGTGATCAACCGTCAGCAGCCTTTGCAGCAAATCTGGCTGGCAACACCCGACAATGGTTACCATTTCGACTATATTGACGGCAACTGGATCTGTACCCGTAGCGGGCGCTCGTTCAGCGAACTGCTCTCAGAAGCCTGCAGCAAACAGGCCGGTGATGAGATCATCATCCCCTGATACTGTCAGGCCGACAGCACGGATTCAGTTAACGGTGGCTCTTGCGACTTCTGCAATTTCCGGTAGTTCCGTTATTTCCACCCTGGCTGATAATACCGATACCGCTTCGGCTGAGCCCTGATAGGGGATCACTTTCGTCTGCCCGTCATGCAGTACTATCTGATAGAACTGCGGCAGATTAAAGTGACCAAAGTTGGAGTTGAGCGCAGCATGATCGTGGGAGGCCGCGTAAAAGCGGTTGATATCACGTACCAGTTCCTCTTTATCCCCTTTACAGTGATGATAGACCTCAACCCGATTATTTTCATCCAGAATATAGATGTTGAAACCTCGTGGCGTATCTTCAAAAAAGAACTGAATAATCCCTTCACTGGCGAATCCATCCACCACCGGCGGCAGATGGATCGGGCCGGTCTCCATGGTCACCGCTAAGTCGTACAATTTATTGTTGGAGATGGCACCATAGAATTCCACCGCATTTTCCAGCTTCTGGATGGAGATACCCAGTCTTTCAAAAAACAGCCCCCAGATATGGCCGGCAACCCGTAGCGCCTTAAAACGGCCCTGTTCATTGCGGGTCGTGCTCAGTCGTAATTCGATGCACTCGCTCACCAGTTGCTGGATACGGTTACGCAGTAATCCCCCCAGATGTTCGCTGTAGCAGAACACCTGCACCTCCGGTGGCACAGCATCCTGATGCATCTTGCCCAGGATTGTTTTCAGGGCATCCAGCACGGCCAGTTCACCACTAAAGTGCAGGGTGCGTACCTCATTCCACGAATTACGGTACAGCAGATCGATACTGCCGACCAGGCACTGCTGCTTTGAGCCGAAACTGAACAGATCCATCTGGCGGAAATCAAAATGAACCACCTGATGACCAAAGGCCTGGGTCGGATCATGCTCCAGATTGATGATGATAGCCAGTTGGCGAATTTCGCAGGGGCTGTACAGGGCTTTAGCGGAAGGTGAAGGTAAACGGATGGGGAAATGCTGACGGATATCCTGAACCATATGCTGCAACTTCGCTAAATGGGGTACCGATTTACTGTGAATATGCAGATGGGTCTTTTCGGTCAGCAGGCCATTAAAGTAGGCCCAGGCCACCAGTTTATTTAAATAACGGTTATATTCCAACGGCTGATGGCTGATAATCATCTCTATTTGCGGTGCCTGATTATAGAGATACCAGCCAGGCCGATTGGCCCCGCCCGCCCGAACATGAATAAAGGTCAGGTGGGGTTCCGATAGATCCGGGGAGATTTGGGGGTTAATCAAGCTAATCTTGCCGGGTAACGCCTCAAAAGCCGCATAGAGCTTGCGCGTCAACACACCGATATCTTGCGGATTAGCGCTGGCAACCAAGTTATGACTGCGGGCAAAACGAATCAGATGGCGATAGCTGCACATCATAGCATCCAGCAGCTCATCGTGGGCTTGCCGCACCTGGGCAATTTTCCAGTTTGCGCGGTTGTCCAGCATGGCGATAGAGTCGGCACTCCAGCCCCAGGCGGCCACTTGCTGTTGCAAAATCTCTCTGCGCCAGCTCACACAGACCCGGGAGCGGGAGAGCTTCTCACACACTTTGAGGTAGAAGCAGCGACGCGCCATATCCAGCCGTGCCAGATCCCCGGTGGCGCTCAGATAGCGGCTCACTTTATCCAACATCATGTAATAGGGATCCAGGCAGGCAAAGTCCCTGTTCCCCTGATGCAAGCGCTGTTTAATATCCACAGACAGCAGTTGTGTGTGCGGATACTCCCAGGAGTAGGCTTCCAGTAACAGGGTTTTCAGTACCGCTTTATAGGGGGAGTCGATACTTTTGTACAGTTGCCATAGCGTGGCACCAAAATACTCTTCCGCCGACTGCACATTCAGGCTGCCTAAATCCAGCCATTCCCCCTGAACCAGCAACCCCTGACGAAACAGGGACTGAACATAGTTGTCATAATCGGCTTCATATTTATCCGGCACCATATACCAAAGGAGCCGTCTGCCAGCGAGCTGGACTGCCGAACGATAAAACTCATCCAGCAGTAAAAAGTGTTGCGTCGAACCACAATCATCGTCGCTTAAATAGCCACTCTGATGGTGGCGAAAACGCGCTTCATCCATCAGAAAGAAACTGATATCAAGGCCTTGCTCTGCGGCCCACTCCTCCAGCGCTGTGCACTTATTCTGTAGTGCGCTAATTTGTTGTGGTTCAAGACTTGAGGGATGACACACCCAGATATCCAGATCGGAAGTACAACTTTGACCGAGGGATGAGGTGCTGCCCATGGAGTAGAGGCCCAGTATCGGCGCGCTGACACTGACGGGTTTTCCCAGTTCCTGAGAACTGATACCAAGGGAGAACAGATAGAGCTTTTGCTCAGAGGTGGGCTGGAATAAAGAAATACCACAGGGAACCTCACCATCAATATAACCCGGCAATTGCGGATGATGATAGTGAAAGAACGTTGCCAACAGAGTATAAACTCGCCTTAACGCTGGCCCCATCGCTGACAGTGCCCGTTCGACACGAAGTCTGTTTAGCGCGTCCAGTCTCTGTTTTAAGGTCTCAATATAGCGGATATTCAAGACGCTTAACCTACTCTAATCCCAGTCAATTAGCCTTATAATGACAGTCAAATTTCCATGGCGTTGTAATTTTAAATGCCCTAAGGCCGATGTTTAGCCAACGACGACAGTACACTGTTCATAGTGGCCTCTATTTTTTAATTATGGTCGAAAACGTGATCAATGTAACATCTTGAACGTAGATCGTAAAGAAGCAGTACATAAAAATGCCATGATCTGCAGCTTTTGAGGGAGGGGGTTTAATAAGGTGATTCCTGTGCAGAATGAAGGTAATATTATTAACATCATAAAACAATTGAATATTTGTGACCTATGACAGAAAAAACCGTGCGTATTGCCACCCGTCAAAGCCCGCTGGCTCTCTGGCAGGCCAACTTTGTCAGGCAGCAACTGCTGCAGGCGCACCCTGAATTGAGCGTGGTTCTGGTGCCGATGGTCACCCGTGGAGATATTATTCTGGACACCCCATTAGCGAAAATTGGCGGTAAGGGCCTGTTCGTTAAAGAGCTGGAGATGGCACTGTTGGAGGAGAGGGCTGATATTGCCGTTCACTCCATGAAAGATGTGCCTATCGCGTTCCCTGAGGGGCTGGGTTTGCCGGTGATCTGTGCCCGGGAAGATCCCCGTGATGCCTTCGTTTCCCCTCACCATGACAGCCTGGAGAGCCTGCCGCCCGGTGCGGTGGTCGGTACCTCCAGCCTGCGTCGCCAGTGCCAGTTACGCCAGCAGCGTCCGGATCTGCAGATCCGCGATTTGCGTGGTAATGTGGGGACCCGCCTGGGCAAGCTGGAACAAGGGGAGTTTGATGCCATTATTCTGGCCGTCGCCGGGTTAAAGCGTCTGGAGCTGAGCCACCATATTCGCCAGTACCTGGAACCGGAGCAGATACTACCCGCCGTCGGTCAGGGGGCTGTCGGCATAGAGTGTCGTATGGACGATCAGCAGATACGCCATTATCTGGCCCCCCTCCATGACCCGGAGACCTGGCTGCAGGTCAGCGCCGAGCGGGCGCTAAATATTCGTTTACAGGGCGGCTGTCAGGTACCCATCGGCAGCTACGCACAATTTAAGGGAGAGCAACTTTGGCTGCGTGCCCTGGTGGGAGCACCCGATGGCTCGCAAATCATTCGGGGTGAACGTATCGCCCCCCGTCACGAAGCAGAACAAACGGGCACCGCGCTGGCAGAGGAGTTGCTGAGCCGGGGTGCAGATACCATTTTGCAGCAGGTATATCAAAGTGGCTGAACCCCATGTGCTGATCACACGCCCCTCCCCTGAGGGGCAACAGCTGCTCGCCCGCCTGCTGGCGCTCAATATTAAAGCCAGCCATACCCCTTTAATCGATTTCGTCCCTGGTCAGGATCTGCCGCGCCTGATCCCTCTGCTGCAGGCATTGCAGGACGGTGACCTCCTTATCGCCCTCTCCCCCAGAGCGGTACGCTACGCCGCGCAACATCTGCAGGAGCAGCAAATCCCCTGGCCCAGTAACATTCACTACCTCGCGATTGGTCACGGCAGCGCGCAACTGCTGGCCGAAGCCTGTCAGCAAGAGGTGCTTTCCCCTGAGGGCGCTGAAATCAGCGAACATCTGCTGCAACTGCCCACGCTGCAACAACTCAGCGGGCGGCAGGTGATGTTACTCAGGGGCAATGATGGCCGTCAGTTGCTGGCAACTACCCTACAAGCCCGGGGAGCCAGAGTGATCCGTTGTGAGTGCTATCGCCGCTATCCTCTCTCTTATGATGGCACGCAACTGGCTATTGACTGGCAGCAGCAGGGCATTAATACTCTGCTTATTACCAGTGGGGAGATGCTGGATCAGATAGTGAGTCTTGTCCCTGACCATGCCCGGTCCTGGCTGTTATCATGCCATCTGGTGGTGGTGAGTGAGCGGCTCGCTTCACTGGCTCTCCAGTATGGCTGGCGACACATTAAAATTGCACAGCATGCAGATAACGATGCTCTGCTACGCGCTATACAAAAAACCTGAAGGATATCCGATATGACGGACTCAACGACTTCATCTGTGCCCACACCTGAGAATAAACCCCAGGAGGAGAAGGGACAGACTTCCGGCAATACCCCTGCGCCGGCCTCTCGCCCTTATGGTTTAAGTCTGGTGCTAAGCAGTGTGGCCCTTTTAGTGTCACTGGCAGCCGCAGGCGGACTTTACCTCCAGTATCAACAAAACAAAACTTTACTCAGCAATAACAATACGCTGCAAAGCGAATTCGGGCAGCTACAGAGTCAATTGACTCAAGCCAACCGCAACCTGAGCGAACAGATGGCATCACAGGTGCGTCAGCTCGACAGCTCTGATGCTTTGCGACGGGATCAGCAGCAGGCACTCAGTGAGATACAAAGTAAACTGGCCACCCTTTCGCGCCAGGATAACAAAAGCTGGTTACTGGCCCAAGCGGATTTTCTGGTCAAACTCGCCGGACGCAAGCTATGGAGCGAACATGATATTCTCTCCGCCGCCTTGCTACTAAAAAATGCCGATGAGAGCCTGACCGAGCTCAATGATCCCTCCCTGATAGAGGTACGTCGCCTGCTCACCGAAGATATCAGTACCCTGGGGGCTATTCATCGGATCGACAGCGACGGGCTGGTACTACAACTGACACAGCTCTCCACCGAAGTGGATAAATTACCACGCCGCCAGCAAAAGAGTCTGACCGCGCAGGTAGAGCAGAGTGCAGCCCCTGAAAACGCTGATCGCCTGCAGCGCTGGCAGCACAATCTGCAGCAGAGCTGGCAACACTTCCTCTCCTCCTTTGTGACCATTCGCCAGAGACAGGAGGGAGACGAATCCTGGATGCGCCCGGAACAGATAGAGTATCTGCAGGAAAATATTCGCACCCAACTGCTGCTGGCGGCCCAGGCGGTGCCCCGCGAACAGGAACAGCAATATCGTCAATCCCTCGATACGGTGATTAACTGGGTTAATGGCCATTTTGACACGGCCTCGCCCCTGACCCGCCAGTTCTTGCAGAAAATTGAGCAACTGCGCCAGCAAGAGATCAAACTGCAATTACCCCAACAGTTAAAAAGCCAGGCGCCCCTGGAGAGACTCACCCGTAACCGTTTGTTTAACATGATGCCAGCTACATCAGGCTCTGCGCAGCAGGAGGAGTGATTATGCTTGTCACACTACTGCTGTTCCTTATCCTGCTGGCAGGTATCGTATTTGGTCCAATGCTGGCAGGTCATCAGGGCTATGTACTTATTCAAACCAGCCAATATGAAATCGAAACCAGTGTCACCGCCCTGATTGTGACTGTGATCGTGCTCTATGCTGCGATCAGGGGTGTCGAGTGGTTTCTGCGCCATCTGTTACGTTCCGGTTCGGTCACGCTACGCTGGTTTCGTTTCCGCAAGCGGAGTCGCGCCCGCCAGCAAACTCAGGACGCCCTGTTAAAACTGGTGGAGGGAGATTATCAACAAGCCGAAAAGTTACTGACGCGCAATGCACCTTATGCTGAGCAGCCGGTGGTTAACTATCTGCTGGCGGCAGAAGCGGCTAAAAACAGCGGCGCTATGGAGCGCAGTGAGCACTATCTTCAGCAGGCCTCTCAGCTTAATCAACTGGACTCCCTGCCCGTCGCCATCGCCCAGGTACGCCTGTTGTTACAGCAGGGAAATCTGCAGGAAGCCCGACAGTGTGTGGAGCAGCTACTGAGTAAAGCCCCGCGTCACCCTGAGGTGCTGCGTCTGGCCAAGCAAACCTATCTCGATAGCCATAATGCCGGTGACCTGTTAGAAATTTTACCCACCCTGCATAAGCTGCATCTGTACGACGAGCAACAACTGAGTGATCTGGAGCAACAGGCCTATATTGATCTGATGCAGGATGCTATGGCTGATGGGGCCTCCGGCCTGAACCGTTGGTGGCGCCAGCAGCCGCGACGTATTCGCCGTTATATTCCTTTACAAGTGGAGTTGGTCCAGCGTCTGTTTGCTTGTCAGGATAGTGTCAGTGCAGAGCAGTTGTTAAAAAAGAGCCTGAAAAAACAGCCTGATCCCCGATTATTGACGGTCATTAGCCGCTATATGACAGCCCCTTCACCGGAGCTGGAAAAACGTCTGCAACGGTTGAGTAAAAGGGGTAACAGTGCAGAACTTGATGCCGCTTTAGGTAAATTATTGAGTAACCGCGAAGCCTGGCAACCCGCTTATGACGCTCTGCAGGCTTCTGTTAAACAGCAATCTGATAGCCACAATTATGCTTTACTGGCGGACGTGCTGGATAAACTACAACGGCATAATGAAGCTAATAAAATCCGTAAGATGCTTGCGCAGCAGACGGTGGGTGAAAATTAAGCCTGCTGACAGGTAATCCTAAGCCGCATTATAGTGCTTCAGGGAACCACCCCGGCGCTGACGCGCCACCCCTCCACGGCTGTCTCTTATACACCAATAAGAGACAGCCGTGGAGAGGAATTAACCTCCGCAGAGAAGCCTTAAATTACACTTATCGTAAGGCGCTGGTGTTATCTCTGTAGCTATCATTTCGTCATCGCGTTTGCCCTATTCAACGTGGTAAGCAGCGTGATAGTCTCCATAACGGCTTTGCGCTGTTCTCCTGCTCTGATCGCCAGATAGACATCAATATTTAATAATTGACTCAATGTCGGCACCAGCGCGCGATAGCAAACACCTTCGCGTGTGGTGGTACACATCGAATAAGGGATTAATGCCATTCCTGCACCTCTGGCGATATTGGAGAGAGTGAGTAGAGAATCATCCGGTTCAGGTTTTCTTTTCAGAGAAAAGGCGAGTTTTTGAAACTGCTTCTCACATTTATCGTAATATCCCGGATTCGCGTGGCGGGAAAGCCAGTAGAGCGGTAGGTCAACAACATCCAGCAGGTGCACTTTGTCTTTCAGTGATGCCGGATGGGATGAGGGCAGCGCTAGCATCAGCGGCTCCTGATGCAGCCAATAGAAGGTAAAACCGGCTTCATCCAACGGTTTTTCACCGATCAGGGCCAGATCCAGATTGCCGCTGGCGAGGATTTTTAATAACTGTTTTGATGTTAAATGATGTGAAGCGATCTTGCCAACGGCATCTAACTTGGCAATTAACGTATTGAATGGGGCTATCTGATTGAAGTCTAAAGTGCGCGTCATCCCGACTTGTACCTCATCATCTTCAACATGTACATGTAGTTGTTCAATAAAGTGCCTGACTTGCTGCAATAGCGATTCTGCATAGGTTTGCAGTTTGATGCCGGCTTCAGTCAGGTGCACCTGATGTGTATCACGGATAAACAACGAGCGGCCAATAACGGTCTCCAGAGATTGGATTTGCCGGGTCAACGGGGGCTGCGTCATGTGCATTTTCTCAGCCGCACGGCGAAAGTTTAATTCATGGGCAACGGCAAGAAAGCACTCAATTTGTTTAATCGTAGGCAGTTTTTGATGTGACAAAAGTAACCTCCACTGTTTTTAACCTGGTCGTTATGACAGGACAGCCAATGAAACTAATCCGTGTGGATTTTGTATAGTACAACATACTGTAAGGTTGACACATATGTAGGTACTTAAGCTCATAACACATTGATGTACCTTTAATTCATTACAGGGTAAATACTAAGACCTAACGATAGCAACATACTTTTCTGATCTCGCCTGGGATGAGCTCGTTGACCATGAGTCGCAAAAA
>JBOFSC010000635.1:0-5037 GCA_051651345.1 Enterobacteriaceae bacterium | reverse complement strand
GCGCTCGACACCATAGGTTTCGGCGCTGACGCTATACATGCCGTAGGTAGGCGGGCAGAATAAAATCGCATCTTCACCCGGTTCGCAGAAGGCGCGAATCAGCAGTTCGATCCCTTCATCTGCGCCCCGGGTTGCCAATACCTGGTTTGGGTTCACCCCGGCATAGCGGGCATAACGTTCAATCAGCTCTGTGGGCTGACACTCAGGATAGCGATTATAGGCGACCTGATTCAGGTCATAAGGCACCGGTTCGGGATATTCATTGGCATTGAGCCAGACATCGCCATTACCCCCTAAACGGCGGGCGGACTGGTAGGGAACCAGAGAGCGCACACGGTTGCGCGCCAGTTGCTCAATTTTCATTGTTTCTCCTTAAGTGCGGCTACCCGCAGGGTGACGGCCTGTTTGTGCGCTTGAAGTTGTTCTGCGGCCGCCAGGCATTCGACGGTCGGTGCCAGCGCCAGCAGCCCCTGGGCGCTGAGTTGCTGGATAGTCATCCGTTTTTGAAAATCAGCCACCCCGAGGCTGGAGCAGGTGACGGCATAGCCATAGGTGGGTAATACGTGATTGGTGCCGGAGGCATAATCGCCAACCGATTCGGGTGTCCATGGGCCCAGGAATACGGAACCGGCGTTATTGATCTGCTCAGCCACCTCTTCCGGGGCTCGGGTCTGGATAATCAGATGCTCCGGCGCATACTGGTTGCTGATGGCGATACACTCCTGCAGGGACTCGGTAACAATGAGTCGGCTGGCGGCCAGCGCCTGACGGGCAATCTCGGTCCTCGGCAGGGCGAGCAGTTGCTGTTCAATCTCCGCAGCCACCGCATCGGCCAGTGACTGACTGGGGGTGACCAATACCACCTGAGAATCAGGGCCGTGTTCTGCCTGGGAGAGCAGATCCGCTGCGATAAATTGCGCATTGGCCTGGTCATCTGCAATCACCAGCACTTCCGAGGGTCCGGCGGGCATATCGATGGCGGCACCGGCGATAGATTGACTTACCTGTCTTTTGGCTTCCGTCACCCAGGCGTTGCCGGGGCCGAAGATTTTCGCCACACGGGGAATCGTCTCGGTGCCGAAAGCCATGGCTGCGATAGCCTGGGCACCACCGACCTGATAGATAGCATCCACACCACACATTTTGGCGGTGTAGAGCACTTCATCGGCGATGGGGGGCGGGGAGCAGAGGATCACCTGCGGGCAACCGGCAAGAGCGGCAGGAATCGCCAGCATCAGGATGGTAGAGAACAGGGGCGCAGAGCCAGCAGGGATATAGAGTCCAACCGAAGGAATGGGCCGGGTCACCTGGCGGCAGGTGATGCCTGGCTGGGTTTCAACGCGGATTTCAGTGCGCAGTTGTGCCTGGTGGAAGGTGCGAATATTGTCAGCGGCATGGGCAATGGCCTGCTTAAAGGTGTCATCGAGGCGCTGTTCGGCTGCGGCAATAGCTGCCGGACTCACCGGCAGGGTTTGCAGTGTCACTTTATCCAGACGCTCAGTCAAAGTGAACAGGGCCTGGTCGCCCTCATTTTTAACCTGCTCAAGAATCTGGCGTACGGTCTCTGCTATAGGGCCTGCGTCAGCGAGGGCGGGCCGCTGCAGAAGTTGCTGCCGGGCCGCGCTGTCAAGTTGTTGCCACAATGTCGTTTGCATGGTTACTCCATCATTTTTTCAATAGGTAACACCAGAATTGAACTGGCACCGAGAAGTTTTAATTTCTCCATGGTTTCCCAGAACAGGCTCTCACTGCTGACCATATGTAGCGCTACCCGATCGGTTTCATTGGCCAGGGGCAGCAGAGTAGGGCGTTCAGCGCCGGGTAACAGAGCGATAATCTCTTCCAGACGTGCTGTTGGCGCATGCAGCATAATATATTTGGATTCCCGCGCCTGAATCACTCCCTGAATACGCATCAGTAATTTATCGATCAATTGCTGTTTGTTGAGTGGCAGTTCTCCGGCACGCTGGATCAGACAGGCTTTGGAGCGGAAGATCACCTCCACTTCACGCAGACTGTTGGCTTCCAGGGTGGCCCCGGTGGAGACCAGATCACAAACGGCATCGGCCAGCCCGGCATGGGGAGCGACTTCCACAGAACCGGTAAGCATACAGGAGCGAAAGCTGACCTGATGACGATCAAGATACTGTTTTAAGATATGGGGATAGGAAGTGGCGATGCGTTTTTCCTGCAATGAGGTGGGGCCGTTATAGGGGGTGTTGGTGGGCAGTGCCAGAGCGAGGCGGCAGTCACCAAAATCCAGACGACGCAACAGGGTGTAGGTGGGTTCGATTTCCTGAGCCTGACGGCTGAGGGTCTCTTCCAGCAGAACGTTCTCACCGACAATACCGAGGTCAACCACGCCATCCATCACCAGCCCTGGAATATCGTCATCGCGCACCCGCAGAATATCAATGGGCATATTTTCGGCATAAGCGATCAGCCGTTGTTGCAGTAAATTAATTTTGATACCACATCGCGTCAGCAGTTCTTGCGAATCTTTGCTCAGTCGTCCTGATTTTTGCATGGCAACGCGCAGTCTTGTTTTATCCAGCATAACTAACCCTCTATAACGTCATCTGTTTTTGTTGTTAAAAAAAAGCCCCCGGATTCTTCCGGGGGCTTTTTGACGCCTTATGTCATGTTCCGCCACTGGAAGAATCGTGATTCGTCTTCCAGCGTACATCACCTGAAAGACTAGTCAGGATGATGGTGATGATGGTTGAACATAACATTTTTAAACATGGTAAATTTCCTGTATCTATTAGCGTTTCAGAGCTATCTTTAATCAGCATGCGTTATAGTAGGCAGCGTCTGATTACAATGTTGCTTAAGCTAGCGTGAGTCGTAATAGAAAGCAACCTTTTTTTAATCTTGTATCCCCTAATGCAGAGCAATCGGTATGAAGAGCGTAGCAATCGTAGGTTTAGGCTGGATAGGGATGCCTTTAGCATTTATGTTATCGAGTCAGGGATATCGGGTCACCGGTAGTAAAACCACCGCAGATGGCGTTGAGGCCGCTCGTATGAGTGGTCTTGACTGTTATCAGCTTAATTTTGAGCAAGACTTACAGTGTGAGGCGGATGAGTTGACGCAGCTGCTCAGTGTGGAGCAGTTAGTAATCACCTTACCGGCCAGTAGACAGAGAGTGGAGCAGGGGGATTATCGTCGCGCCGTGCAGATGTTGGTGGATAGCGCCCAGGCCTGTGGTGTCAGGCGGGTGATCTTCCTTAGCAGCACCTCGGTGTATGGAGATGCGGCAGGAGTGTATAGCGAGCGCTCGCCCCTGCGACCCACCACGGTGGTTGGCGAAACCTTGCAGGAGTTGGAGGAGTGGCTACATGCTTTGCCCCTGGTACAGACGGATATTTTGCGTCTGGCCGGGCTGGTAGGACCGGATCGCCATCCGGGTCGCTTTCTGGCTGGTCGACAGGGTCTTGGCGGGGGCAGCCAGTGTGTGAATCTGGTACATCGACATGATGTATTGGTGGTGATCACCCAACTGCTTAAGCAATTGCAGGGGGGACGCCTCTATAACGTCTGTGCCCCCCAGCACCCAAGGCGCGATGAGTTTTACACTAAGATGGCGCGCCAGCTCAAGTTACCTGCGCCTGATTTTATCAGGGAGGATCAAGAGCCGGAACGCATTATCGATGGTTCTCTGGTGTGTCGTGAACTCGCTTTCCGTTATCGCTATCCGGACCCGATGAGTATGACCTTTGTTTAACAGGTCGAACCCCAGAGATCGTATTCATCGGCATACTCAATTTTAACTTGCACCCAATCCCCGGGTTTCAGGCTGGTGTTACCATTGAGATAGACGACACCATCGATTTCCGGGGCATCGGCGCTGCTGCGACCAATGGCACCCTCTTCATCCACCTCATCAATCAGGACTTTAATGGTGGAGCCAATCTTACTTTGCAGACGCTGCGCTGAGATTTGCTGCTGCAGTTGCATCACCGCTTCATAGCGCTGCTGTTTAACCTCTTCTGGCACCGGAGCAGGCAGATCGTTGGCAGCGGCCCCCTCTACCGGACTGTAAGTAAAGCAACCCACGCGGTCCAGTTGTGCCTGCTGCAGGAAATCCAACAGTAATTGAAAGTCCTCTTCTGTTTCACCGGGAAAACCCACGATAAAAGTCGAACGCAGGGTTAGCTCCGGGCACAGGGCTCGCCACTTTTTGATACGCTCCAGGGTTCGCTCCACGGCACCGGGGCGTTTCATCAGCTTAAGAATTTTCGGGCTGGCGTGTTGGAGGGGGATATCCAGATAAGGCACCAGTTTTCCCTCAGCCATCAACGGGATTAAATCATCCACGTTGGGATAGGGATAGATATAGTGCAAACGCACCCAGATACCCAGTTGCGACAGCTGCTCACAGAGGCTGTACAGATTGGTTTTCACCGGTTGTCCCTGATAGAAACCGGTGCGAAACTGGGTATCGGCACCGTAGGCGGAGGTATCCTGGGATACCACCAGCAATTCCCTGACACCGGCATCGGCCAGGCGTTTGGCCTCTTCAAGCACTGAACCGATGGGGCGGCTCTCCAGTTTGCCACGCAGGGAGGGGATGATACAAAACGTGCAGTTGTGGTCACAGCCTTCGGCTATTTTCAGATAGGCATAATGTTTGGGGGTCAGTTTGACACCCTGCTCAGGAATCAGGCTGGTATAAGGATCATACTCGGGTGGCGGTACATATTTATGCACATGCTGCAGAACCTGCTGATAACTGTGCGGGCCACTGATTTCCAGCACATTGGGATGAACCTCTCTGATGCGGTCTTCACGGGCACCCAGGCAACCGGTCACAATGACTTTTCCGTTTTCTGCCATAGCTTCACCGATGGCTTCCAGAGACTCCTCAACGGCGCTGTCAATAAAGCCACAGGTATTGACGATCACCAGCTCTGCATCCTGATAATGGGGCACAACCAGATATCCCTGGGTACGCAGTTCTGTCAGGATACGTTCAGAATCCACCAGATTTTTGGGGCATCCTAAAGATACAAAGCCGATTTTTGCTTGCTGCAT
>JBOFSC010000634.1:0-8213 GCA_051651345.1 Enterobacteriaceae bacterium | reverse complement strand
ATGAACCCGGTTCGGCAAAGGGAATTAAAAGTAACACTGTAGGCGGATATTGTTACCCGATAGAGCACAGCCGTAGTGTTAGGGCCGGAGGGAAACCGATATTGCGACATGGTGATACATTCTGGATGAATGGGCCACCCGCTGACGCTGCACCCAAACAGCCTGTTAGCTCGTCAGCAGCAGCGATCGCCGGATTAATGGCGGCGGGGGAGTCCACAACACTCAGAGGGGCCGCCAGCGCGGTAGCCTCCAGCATACCAAAGGCAAACCCTATCGTAGCGGCAGCTTCCGCACTATTCTATTCAGGAGAAGTGGGTAAAGGCAGTGATCGTATCCCTCCGGAGTATCAGCAAAGTTACAGTGATGATAAGATAAAGGGGCCTAATCTGGGAGCTGTAGCCAAAGAGCTTGGTGGAGGGGCTTCGGGGACTCCTGACGGGTGGGGACCGGAGGATGAAGAAAAAGCAAGTGCGTTTAAATATGTTTACAACTCGATTAAGGATGCACCACAATACCCGAAAGGATTTAGATCTGTTATAAATGGTACAAAAAAAGTAAATATTAACAACACTAATGTACTCAAAGAGTTAAGGAAGATAGAATCAGGAAAATGGCAAAAAGTATACAAGAATGGAATTGATGCCTCTGGCAATAGAGTATCTCTCCACTATTTTGAAAGCCAAAGTGGCAGAGTATTTAATGTTAAAGTTAAAACTAACTGGAGCTCCTTCTGATGGATATTGAGATCACAACCCAAAAGCAAGAGAATCTTGACTATTTTATTAATCTGCTGATTGCTGGCATATTATCTTCTCTACGTAACAATTCAATCTCCATCGATATGGCAGAAAAAATATTATTTTCGCCAAAAGTTGCATCAGAAGCGGAGCGGATTGGATTATCAGCAGAAACAGTAAGAAATCTTTGGCTTGGTACTGAGTTAGAAGATGTGGAAAGTTTACTACCAGAAAAACTTACTGAAACAATTGACGAAATGCAAAATAGAGCATTTTCGCAGTTGAACAGTATACCAATATCAAACACGTTAATAGATAGCCTGCTTGTCAACACAAGAAAACAACAATATGAATTAATAAAAAAGCATGATGATAATATACCAATAGTATTAGAAGAGGAGTAAAATCAGACAAGAACTGAAAAATTATAGGCATATATTATCAGGAACCCAGCCGATAACCCGATAGTGGTGGCAGCATCCGCACTGTTCTACTCAGGGGAAGTTGGTAAAGGCAGTGATCGTATCCCTCCGGAGTATCAGCAAAGTTACAGTGATGATAAGATAAAAGGGCCAAATCTGTGAGCTGTAGCCAAAGAGCTTGGTGGAGGGGCTTCGGGGACTCCTGACGGGTGGGGACCGGAGGATGAGATAGAGGCAAGAAGGAGGGAAACACTAAACGATATTGCAAACATCTTTGATAAAAATACTCCAAGCAACAGTTTGTCAATTGATGGACACATAGTTGAACAAGGACCCGGAGGTAATCGCTATACGACAAGGATCTTTGAAAGTCAGAATCTCTCTGACCAACAACTTTATGACTATGCGCAAAGATTATCTGGTAAAACTCCATTAAAACAAGTAGCTCCTGGAAGATATGCGTCTAAATTATCTGACGGAACTATCATCAACTTTAGGAGTGTATCCAGTTCCGCAGAGCAGACAGGTACGCGTTGGACATTACAGATAAAAAACAACCCTACATTACGCTCCTTTTCAGAACAACCAGGCAGAAATACAGAAATCAAATTTAGGTGATTTTATGGTTACTGAAAGTGAATACAGAGAGATAGCTGAATGCTCTGAAACGCAAGCACTCGACGGATTATGGGCATACATTGCACCAAGTATGATCCCTTCTCATCATGTGGAGAGTGATGAATTCAATTATCAGGAGAGGACAGAAATATTTTTCTGGTTTCTAAAACGATTATTGATCCAAGGAAAATTGAGATTAGCAAAGAATGGAGAATTCTTAACCGATTCAATCGATGAGCAAATTCTACAATTTTATCAAGCATTTCCTAAAATAGAGGATGAGTTAGATGATGGTGGTTGGTTCTTTGATGATGCCTGCCCTGGCGGTGCGGTATGGGTATTAGATGATGGTAGCCTGGAGTGGACATAATTCGCATTGATCTTGTCTTGATATGACACTTGCGCACAGACAACGGAGGAAAGCCAAGATCTACCCAGTTTTCCAGTACTGGCTATTATCCCTCTGTGCCGGAGGCATCCAAACATCCTGTCCACGCGTCAGCGGGGCGGCAGCGTCCGTACTGTTCTACTCAGGAGAGGCCAGTAAAGGCAACGACCGTATCCCTCCGGAGTATCAGCAAAGTTATGGTGATGATAAGATAAAAGGGCCAAATCTGGGGGCTGTAGCCAAAGAGCTTGGTGGAGGGGCTTCGGGGACTCCTGACGGGTGGGGACCGGAAGATGAGGAGAATGCCAGAAACCCTCAGCAGCATGAAAAATATAAGATTGGGCTCCGGAAAAGCATGGAAAAGCCCGTTGTAAAAGATCCTAAATTACAAAGAATCATGGACAAACTGTACCGACCTAATGCAAAAATAGGAAATGGCAGTACCGCCGATGCGGTAAGACATGAAATTGCTACTGGAGAAAAAGTAGGTGGAAGGTTGCACACGCAAAAAGCACAAGATCATGTTCGGGAACTACAAGCCTGGTTGAGACAAAATCAATCAGCTACTCCTGGTGACAGGGCAGCAGCCGAAAACGTTATTAAAGACCTACAGAATGCATTAGGGGGTAAATAATGGATGCAAAGTATACTGATTATTTGCGCTATATAGAAGCTCTATCACAACTCGTAGCAAAGACCGTTAAATCTGAGTATGAGTACTGGATGCCAGAGGAGCCCCAACCTATTAGTTTATTTGGAGAGGTTGGAAGATCAATTGTACAAGATGTTGAAAATATGACACAAAAACAGAGAGGCCAGATATTTCAGCACATTGAAACTGGCATGTTATCTGATGATGATGAACTGGCAACAGCCGTTGCTACAGGTTTAGTCGAAGGAATCGTTACAGAAACCGACAGTGACGAGAGCTTATGGATTGAAATTGAATCATATCTAGGCGAAAAATCTCGTGAACATGCAATAGCATGGCGAAACTTCGGTCAATAACTTCCAGAAGCTCTAACTTACCCCCGTTTTAGTTCATAGCTCCTGCACCGCCAGGAGCTTGATCAACCAACTAACTACACCTGATAACAAGGAGGCGGTTGAATCAACAACGCTCAAGAGCCTGGTGGAGGCTTTGATATGTTAGAATACAGTGTAGTAAGCAGTATGGATAGAGATGACCTTTATGCTGAGTTGTCTTGTGACGGTGTTCAATGGGGAGAACTGACCCTTTCTAACGATAAAAAGTCATTTAACTTAACGATTTATCCTGATACTGATAATGTATTATCTTTTGATAGTGATGCATTTACCCTACTGATTCAAAAAGCCAAATCAGAGCTTCTTCGGATCGAAGGAATTACACTGTGAGTCCTCTTAGTCAGCGTTCATAAAACGTATTATCGCTCCTGAATCATCAGGAGCGCAACATATCTCCTGCACTGTCAGGAGCGTTCCCAGCGGAATATCAGCAAAGTTCCTCTTGCGACGTCCTGTCGCAAAGGGTCTGATAACCTGGATACCAGCCACTGCTTTATCTGTTAAGAGAATTACGCTCTCTGTGATCAGGGCTCAACCAATTCTGCCGGATCAACTTTCAAACAAGAAACCGCATGACGGAAATCTCCCTCCAGCAGGGGTCGTGTCACGCTGCATTCCGGCCCGGCTATGGGGCAGCGGGTGCTGAAGACGCATCCTGTGGGGGGATTAATGGGCGATGGCAGATCCCCTTCCAGGAGCTGTATCTGTTTACTACGCTCTTTTTCCGGATCCGGAATCGGTACCGCAGACATCAGCGCCCGGGTGTAAGGGTGCTGCGGATGATGGTATACCTGATCATAGGTGCCCAGCTCTACCGCATGTCCCAGATACATCACCAGAATCCGATCGGAGATATGTTTTACCACCGCCAGATCATGGGCGATAAAGATCAGCGACAGCGACATTTCGCGCTGTAGCTCCTGCAGCAGATTGATCACCTGGGCCTGAATCGAGACATCCAGCGCAGAGACGGGCTCATCACAAATCACCAGTTTCGGTTGCAGGATTAGGGCTCTGGCAATACCGATCCGCTGGCACTGACCGCCGGAGAATTCGTGGGGATAACGGTTGATCAGGTTAGGTAATAATCCCACCTTCATCATCATATTGGTCACCCGCTCTTTGATACTCTGTCCACTGAGATGGGGATAATAAGAGCGCAGGGGTTCAGCAATAATATCGCCTACCGTCATACGGGGATTAAGAGAAGCGAGGGGATCCTGGAAGATCATCTGAATATCTTTGCGCTTCTCCCGCCACTCCCTGGGGGAGAGATCCTGGAGTTCACTGCCCAGCCAGCTCACCTTGCCTGCCGTCGCCGGAACCAGACCGATTAGCGCTCTGGCCAGGGTAGATTTACCACAGCCGGATTCACCGACAATCCCTAAGGTTTCCCCTTCATAGAGACGCAGGGTGACCCCATCCACCGCTTTCAGGCTCTGTGTCTCCTGCCACAAGCCCTTACTGTTGCCTTTAACCTTAAAGTGCACTTTAAGCTCATCGACTTCCAGCAGGACTTTGCGATAGTTTTTCTGACTCATCTTGGTATGACTCATTACAATTTCTCCCAGGGCTGGAAACAGGCGCGCAGACGGCGGGGAGCAAAAGCCTCTAATGCAGGCGTGGTGTGGCACTGCTCCATCACATAACCACAACGGGGCTTGAAAGGACATCCCTGGGGCAGATGCAACAGATTGGGCGGATTACCGGCAATGGTGTGCAGCGCAGACTCTTTACTGTCCAGACGCGGAACTGCCTGTAGCAGCCCCATGGTGTAGGGGTGGCTGGGACGATAGAAGAGGTCATCGGCCGGACCATACTCCATGGTCTGACCCGCATACATCACCAGCACCTTGTCACAGATACCAGCGACCACACCCAGATCATGGGTGATTAGGATGATGGCGGTATTAAACTCTCTTTTCAGTTCATTAAGCAGCGTTAAAATCTGCGCCTGTACGGTGACATCCAGCGCGGTGGTCGGTTCATCGGCAATCAGCAAACGGGGATTACACAGCAGTGCCATGGCGATCATCACCCGCTGGCGCATGCCTCCGGAAAACTCATGGGGATACATGCGCATTCTTTTACGCGCTTCCGGCATTTTTACCGCATCCAGCATCTGCACTGAGGCTTCAAAAGCGGAGCTGCGGCTCATGCCCCGGTGCAGCACCAGCACCTCAATTAACTGCTCCCCTACCCGCATATAGGGATTAAGGGAGGTCATCGGGTCCTGAAAAATCATCGCCAGCTGTTCGGCGCGCAGTTGATTCAGTCGTTTTTGCTCTAAATTAAGTATCTCCTGGCCATCAAACAGGGCACGGCCACTGATGCGGCCGTTGCTGGCAAGCAGACCCATTAAGGCAAAAGCCGTCTGCGACTTACCAGAGCCAGATTCGCCAACAATCCCTAAGGTCTCCCCTGCCGCGAGGGAAAAACAGAGATTATTGACGGCGGTGACCACGCCATCCGGGGTATCGAACTGTACCTTAAGGTCGTTCACCACCAGAAGCGGCTGATCTGAGTGAGCTGTTGTCATGGTTGTGATCTCCCTCTTTTAGCGATCTTTAGGGTCGAGAGCATCACGCAGCCCATCGCCGATAAAATTAAAACAAAATAGTGTGATAACCAGAAACAGAGCCGGAAAAATCAGTAACCAGGGAGAGACTTCCATGGATTTAGCCCCATCGCTGAGTAAAGCGCCCCAACTGCTCAGGGGCTCCTGAGTTCCCAGGCCCAGAAAGCTGAGAAAAGACTCAAACAGAATCATACTGGGCACCAGCAAAGAGGCGTACACCACAACGATACCCAGCACATTGGGCACAATATGGCGCAGAATAATCTGTCTGGTGGAGACACCACAGACCAGAGCCGCCTCGATAAACTCTTTCCGTTTCAGGCTCAGGGTTTGACCGCGCACAATCCGCGCCATATCCAGCCAGGAAACCATACCGATAGCGACAAAGATCAGCAGAATATTTTGCCCAAACAGGGTCACCAGCAGAATCACGAAGAACATAAAGGGAAAGGAGTTCAGGATCTCCAGCAAGCGCATCATCAGAGAATCCACCTTGCCACCGATATAACCGGACAGGGAACCATAGAGGGTACCTACGATCACCGCGATCAAGGCCGCTGAAATGCCCACCATCAGGGAAATACGTCCGCCGATAGCCACCCGAACCAACAGGTCACGGCCGGAGGAGTCGGTACCGAAATAGTGGCCGGAAGCCAGCTCCGGTGCCGCTGACATCATACCCCAGTCCGTTTCATCATAGGGAAAAGGCGACAAAAGAGGGGCAAAAATCACAAACAGGGTGATCAGTAGCAATAACACCATACTGATCAGGGCCGCGCGATTATGCAGAAAACGCCGACGCGCATCCTGCCATAAGCTGCGCCCTTCAATCTCCAGCTGCTCACTGAAGGATGCCAGTGCCTGCTGGCTCTCTTTTTTAATCATCATGAAAGTCGACCTCAGTAGCGGATTTTTGGATCGATAACGGCATACAGGATATCGACTATCGCATTAAACAGGATGGTTAATGTGCCCACCAGGATGGTCAGACTCAATACCAGAGAGTAGTCGCGGTTAAGTGCCCCGTTAACAAATAACTGACCAATTCCCGGTAAGTTAAAAATGGTTTCAATCACCATGGAGCCGGTAATAATCCCCACAAAGGCCGGAGCCATATAGGAGAGCACCGGCAGCAGAGCCGGTTTTAACGCATGGCGCAGGATGATGACACGCATCGGCAATCCCTTGGCGCGGGCCGTGCGAATAAAATTAGCATGCAACACTTCAATCATTGAGCCACGGGTAATCCGTGCCAGGCTGGCAATATAGGAGAGGGATAACGCAATCATCGGCAGCAACATATATTTAAACTGTCCGCCGTTCCAGCCGCCTCCCGGTAGCCAGTGCAAAGTGATGGCAAAGACCAGTACCAGCAGGGGCGCCACCACAAAACTGGGTATCACCACCCCGGTCATGGCAAATGTCATTACGATGTAATCCCACTTGCTATTCTGTTTTAGCGCCGCGACCACGCCCGCCGTCACCCCCAGAGTAATCGCCAATAAAAATGCACTGATACCCAGTTTTGCCGAAGTGGGAAAGGAGCTGGCGACCAGTTCATTAACGCTGTAATCCTTATACTTAAAAGAGGGACCAAAATCCCCCCGTGCCAGTTGCCCCAGATAACTGAAGTACTGTTTATACAGAGGATCATTGAGGTGATATTTGGCTTCGATATTAGCCAGCACCTCCGGTGGCAGGTTGCGTTCCCCGGTAAAAGGACTGCCTGGGGCCATGCGCATCATAAAAAAGGAGATGGTAATTAAAACCAGTAAAGTTGGAATCGCTTCCAATAAGCGACGCACAATAAACTTTAGCATAAGTGTTACCTTTTCAGCCATCCATCATCACCAGCGCACAGGCGCCGGCTTTCAGGAATCAGCGCTTGATAATATAGAGATCTTTACTTTTCACTTCATTAATGGGATTCACGCCGGTATAGCCCCCAACCCAGGGTTTAATAAAGCGCGTATTGGCATAGTAGTACACCGGTACCATCACGGACTCTTTATCAATCAGCGCTTCTGCCTGATGATAGATTTCAGCTCGCTCCTGATCCGTCTGTACACTCAGCGTTTTATGCATCAGGGCATCGTACGTTTTATTCTTATAGAAAAAACGGTTGTTGCTACTGTTGGACATCACCACATTTAGAAAAGCACTGGGCTCATCATAGCCTGCACACCAGCCACCACGGGCAATTTGCTGCTTACCCAGACGCCGTGATTCGAGGAATGTTTTCCACTCCTGATTTTCCAGCTGTACTTCTGCCATACCGGCCAGATTCTTTTTCCACACAGAGACCGCCGCAATCGCCAGCTTCTGGTGCATATCTGAGGTGTTATAGAGTAACTTTAATTTTACTGGGTTTTCTTTGGAGTAACCGGCTTCCTGCAGTAGTTTCTGTGCCTGTGTATTAAGCT
>JBOFSC010000633.1:0-8141 GCA_051651345.1 Enterobacteriaceae bacterium | reverse complement strand
CATAGGTAACATGGGAGCAACGATCGCCGTAGCACCCATCATGGCCACTGTGGCGGAACCGACAGCCGCATGCAGAATAATCGCCACCAGCCAGGCCAGCAGGATGGGGTGCAGATCCATATTCGATAAAATCAGCGCCAGCACCTCACTTAAACCACTGCCTTTGAGAATGCCGTTGAACGCGCCACCGGCACCGATAATCAGCAGGATATTGGCGATAGAAGAGAAGCTCTCTTCGGTACGCTGCAGCAGCGTGCTCATGCCCATCTGACGACGAATGCCCAGCACATAGTAGGCCACCAGGGCAGCAATGGACATGGCGGTGATCGGATTACCGATAAACTCCAGCAGAGTATAGAGCGCCCCCTCTTTGTTCATATTGAGTTCAGCGGTAGTTTTCACCAGCATCAGCACAATAGGCAACAGAACGGTAAACAGCGAGGCTCCGAGGGAGGGAAGATCTTCTTCGCGACGCACCTCAATATCGGCAAATGCCGCAGGAACCGCTTTAAAGGGCAGGCGGTTACCCAGCAGTTTAAGAAACAGCGGGCCACCGATCAGGGAGGCAAACAAGCCGACAATCAAACCGTAGACAATCACAGAACCGATATCGGCACCCAGTTGGTTGGTCACATAGAGCGCCGCAGGGTGGGGAGGCAGGATACAGTGTACCGCCATCAACGCCGTACATAAGGGAATCGCCAGCTTAAGCAGAGAGGTCTGGGTCTTTTTGGCAATGGAGAAAGCCAGGGGAATCAGCAAGACCACGCCCACTTCCACAAACAGTGTAATACCGCAGATCAATCCCACCAGAACCATGATGACATCCGGTGACAGCCAGCGGCAGCGCTGTAGTGTCAGACCAATGCGTTCCGCCGCACCGGAAATCTCCATCATTTTCCCCAGAATGGTCCCTAAACCGATCACCGCAGCCAGAAAGCCCAGGGTGCCGCCGATACCATTTTCGATAGCTTCCACCATCTGCAGGGGATTCATGCCCATCATAGAGCCGACATAAAAACTGGCCAGTAACAGCGCCAGGAAGGGGTGAATCTTCAGTTTAACGATGGCGATAACAATAAATAAAATACTGCTCAGCAGGGTGATAATCACCCACAATTGTGGATCCATTTGCCCACCTCCATACTTTTTGTGTTGTTATCTTATTGGACAAGATCGTTAGCCTGCTGACAAATGATCAAAACTCAGCTTGAGGTGATGTAGATTGAAACAAAAAGGTGATATTGATCTAAAATTGACAGATATTTGTCTGATGCATCACATTGTGTCATCCTGTGTCGTTCGTATTCACAGGATCCTACGCTTTAATGTGCTCTGAAACCCTCTATACCAGCCGCAACAAAAGGTTGACCGGCTACCAGCTGTCTAAATTGCATACTTTCGAGGTAGCCGCCAGACACAGCTCTTTCTCCCTGGCTGCAGAAGAACTCTCCCTGTGTCCCAGCGCGGTCAGTCATCGCATCACCAGTCTGGAGCAGGAGCTCGGCTTTAAGCTGTTTACCCGTCATCACCGTAAAATCGAGCTGACTCGCGATGGACAGCGGATATTCTGGGCACTGGCCTCCTCTCTGGAGTCCCTGAATCAATCGATTCTGGAGGTGAAAAATCAGGAACTTTCCGGCAGCTTAACCGTCTACTCACGTCCCTCCATCGCCCAGTGCTGGCTGGTGCCTCAACTGGCCAATTTTGTACGCCGCTATCCGGCGATTGATCTGACGATTCTAACGGGCAACGAAATGGTCAACTTCCGCAGTTATGGTGTTGATGTGGCCCTCTATTACGATGATAAACCCGCCAGCCATCTGACCTGTTATCCGTTGATGCAGGAGTCTATTCTGCCGGTGTGTAGCCCGGCCTATGCCGAGCAGCATCAATTATTGGATCAGCCAGCCAACCTGGCGCACTGCACCCTGCTCCATGACAGGCAGGCATGGAATTACGACTCTGACAGCGATGAATGGCGCAGTTGGACGGACCACTTTGCCCTGACGTTGCCACCCCGGCAACAGGCTATTGGTTTTGACCGCTCAGATCTGGCGATTATCGCCGCCATAAACCATGCCGGGGTGGCGATGGGCCGCAAGCGGCTGGTGAGTAAAAGGCTGCTTAACCAGGAGTTGATCGCCCCCTTCGCTCAGATGGAACTGCTGTGCGCGCAACACTACTATATTGCGACACTGCCTGAGCGACGGGACCCCAAGATCAAAGCCTTTATCGACTGGCTACAGGAGATGGCTCATCCTGCACCTGCAGAATAAATTTACCTCTGTGGCCGCCACTGTGCATCATCTGATGTACCTGCGCTGCGGCCGACAGGGGCACTATTTGCTGAATGGGCACCCTGATCGCACCCCGTTGATACAGTGGCCAGACATGCTGTAGCAGATCGGCGGCAAATGCGGCTTTTTCCTGCACCGAGCGGCGCGTTAACATAGAACCACTGATCCGAGCCCGGCGCATCATCACCTCCATCAGATTGATCTGCACCTTTGCACCCTGTTGGAAAGCGATTTGTGCCAGTTTGCCATCCAGCCCCAGCAGACGGATATTTTGCTCTGTGTAATCGCCGCCCACCATATCCAGAATCGCCTGCACCCCCTGGCTACCGACATGCTGTTGTACCCGTGGTGCAAAGGCCTCCTCACGATAGTTAATCGCCAACTCAGCCCCCAGTTCCCGCACCCTACGGCACTTCTCTTCACTGCCGATGGTGGTCAACACCCTTAATCCTAAGGCCGCCCCCAGTTGAATGGCAAAAGTCCCGATACCACTGGAACCGCCATGCACCAGAAAAAACGCGCCAGCCTGAGGCGGATCTTCAGCAAATATATTGGACCAGACGGTCATCGCAGCCTCAGGAATAGCAGCGGCAGCCAGCATAGTGATACCGTCGGGAATCGGCAGACACTGCCCCGCCGGTGCCAGCACATATTGCGCATAACCCCCGCCATTGACCAGAGCGCACACGGCATCTCCCGGCTGAAAAGCAGTAACGCCAACGCCCACCTCCGCTATCTCTCCGGACACCTCCAGCCCCAGCAGGGGCATCTGATCCCCCTGCCCCGGATAGAGCCCTGCCCGTTGTCCCAGATCGGCCCGATTGACTCCCGCCGCACAGACCCGAATCAACACCTCCCCAGGTCCCGGCTCAGGAATCGGTTTTTCTGCTAACTGCAACACTTCCGGGCCACCCAACCGGGTGACCGCCATATAACGCATGGTCTTTTTCATGATGTTGATGCCTCTCTGCAGCGCTGACCTTATTCCCAGCGGCGTAAAATGATGGAGGTATTTATACCACCAAAAGCAAAGTTATTGGTTTGCAGAAACTCACACTCGAGTGGACGGATATCACCCATGATGTAATCGAGTTCACCACAATTTTCATCGGGATGGTGCAGATTCAATGTGGGGACAAACCACCCTTCACGCATCATCTGCAGGCTCATCCAGGCCTCCAGCGCGCCGCAGGCACCCAGCGTATGGCCAAAATAGCTTTTCAGAGAAGAGATCGGGGTGTTGCTGCCAAATACCGCCTGGGTGGCCTGGCTTTCCGCAATATCGCCTCGATCGGTTGCCGTACCGTGAGCGCTGATATAACCGATATCCTGGGCACTTAGGCCCGCCATCTGCAGTGATTGCTGGATGCAGAGCTGCATGGTTTCCCGCTGGGGCTGGGTAATATGTGCCGCATCGCAGTTGGTGGCAAAACTGACTACTTCACCGTAAATTGTTGCGCCTCGCGCTTTGGCATGCTCCAGCTCTTCCAGAATCAGCGTACCGGCACCTTCGCCAATTACCAGACCATCGCGATCGCGGTCAAAAGGTGCCGGGCTGCTTTTGGGGGCCTCATTACGCTGACTGGTGGCAAACAGCGTATCAAACACCGCCGCTTCCGAAGGACAGAGCTCCTCCGCCCCCCCAGCCACCATCACCGTCTGATAGCCGTGGCGAATCGCTTCCCAGGCATAACCGATCGCCTGACTGCCGGAAGTGCAGGCGCTGGAGGTGGGGATCACCCGGCCACGCAAGCCGAAAAACAGTCCGGTATTCACCGCGGTGGTATGGGGCATCATCTGTACATAGGTCGTGCCAGTGATGCTATTGACGTTTTTCTCTTTCAGCATGATGGCAAATTCGCTCACCGGTCCGGTGCTGCCGGTTGACGAACCATAGGCGATGCCGGTCTGCCCGTTGCTTAACACCGGATCGCCGATCAATCCCGCCTGCTCCAGTGCCAGCTCCGTCGCTCGGGTTGACATCAAAGAGACTCGACCCATAGAGCGAATGCGCTTACGCGTATAGTGATCCGGTAAAGTAAAAGTGTCGATCGGCGCGCCCAGCAACGTGTGCAAGCCCTCAAACTGTTGCCATTCAGGCATCATCTGCACCACATTCTGTTGCGCTTTGAGCCCGGCGGACACCGCCTGCCAGCCCTCGCCAAACGCCGTCACACCGCCCATACCGGTAATAACAACTCGCTTTGTCATAGCATCCCCCCATTAATTGAGATCACCTGGCGGGTGACATAGCCGGCAATATCGGACATCAGATAACTGGTCAGCCCGGCCACTTCCCCGGCTGTCCCCATGCGCTTCATCGGGATCATCTCCATGGTCTGTTTGAGTGCACTCTGTTCCATGACCACCATGCCGGTATCAATCAATCCCGGCGCAATACAGTTCACGGTGATTTTACGTTTGGCCAGCTCCAGTGCCAGTGCTTTGGTCGCTCCAATAATCCCGGCTTTAGCGGCGCTATAATTGACTTGTCCCCGATTCCCCATCAGGCCGGAAACCGAGGAGAGGGTGATAATACGTCCCCCCTGGCGGGCACCGATCATCGGCATCACACAGGGATGAATTACATTGTAGAAACTGTCCAGATTGGTATGGATGACACCATCCCAATCACTGCCACTCAGCATCGGGAAAGCGCCATCACTGGTGATACCGGCATTATTGACCACCCCATACCAGGCACCATATTGCTCGATATCCGCTTCGATCACCTCACGACACTGAGTGCGGTCGGCAATATCAAATGTCAGCAGACGCCCTTCTGCCCCCTGTGACCGGATCCCATCCAGTGTCTCCAGGGCACCCTCCTCATCGCGGTGGTAGTGGACGCCAATCGTAAAACCATCTTCTGCCAGGCGCAGAGCGATGGCCCGTCCAATGCCTTTGCTGGCTCCGGTAATCAATACAGAACGTGTCATGCTCTATTCCCCTGGTCAAATAGCTCTTGTAACATGGCGGGGTCAGGCAGGAAGGTGTTGATACGCCCTTTCGCCAGTGACTCCCCATCACAGGTTATCTCCGCTTCAAAACTGCCAAAGTGGCCATCTTCAATCAGTAAATTCACCGCAATATCCAGTTGCGCACCTGCACTAAAACAGGGATGCGCACACTGGACATCCCGCGCACCTAACAGCATTCCCAGGGCAATCTCCTGTTCCCCGCGCTGGCGTCGGTGCCAGCCGGACCAGACGCCTACAGTCTGCGCCATCAGCTCTAATGCGTACCAGGCTGGCAGTTCCCCCCGGGCATTCAGAAAAGGGGCCAGTACCCCCTGTGGACTTAGCGTCACCCGGCAGCGGGCTGTTGCCTCACTCACCTCCAGCACCTCTTCCAGCAGCAACATCGGCTGGGTATGCGGCAGCCAGGCGCCGGGTTGCAGATAATCACTCACAGGCTTCTCCCGATGATTAGACTGGTATTGTTGCCACCAAAAGCAAAGGAGTTGCTCATGATAACCGGTTGACCCAGAGGTGCTGGCGCACGCAACAAACCGAAAGGGGGCAAAGTGGCATCCTGCACGGTATCGCTAAAATTCTGCGCTGGCAAAGGCAAGTCGTGCAGCAGAATCAGGGCACATAATGCCGCCTCCGTGATGCCTGCCGCCCCTAGGGTATGGCCGGTCAGGGGCTTGGTGGAGCTGCAGGGCACCTGCCCGGCAAAGAGTAAGTGAATCACCGCCGCCTCAATCTGATCATTCAGCGTCGTCGCTGTGCCATGTAGATTGATATAGCCAATCTCCTGTGGCGACAATCCGGCATCCTGCAATGCCTGCTCAATAGCGCGAATAGCCCCCTCCCCTTGCGGGTGCGGTGCGGAAATATGCCAGGCATCACTGGATTCGCCGATCCCTAACAGGGCTATCTCCGCAGGCTCACGGGTTAGCAGCATCAGTCCGGCCCCTTCCCCTATCGTGATGCCACAACGCGCCTGACTAAAGGGGCGGCACAGGGAGAGAGAGAGGGCCTCCAGGCTGTTAAACCCATTAATTGGCATCCGGCTTAAGGTATCCGCGCCGCCCACAATCACCGCATCCGCCAGACCCGCCTGCAACAGTCGCCGACCACTGATAACCGCCCGGGCACTGGAAGTACAGGCAGTGGACAGCGTGAAGGCAGGCCCGGATAACTGCAAAAAAGCCGCCAGAAAACGCGAAGGATCGCCCATTTCCTGTTGAAAATAGTGATAACCTTCGTCCTGCCTGCCGTTCAGGCTGGCATCAACGAAGCGATCACACTCATCCAAACCTGAAGTGCTGGTACCCAACACCAGCGCGACCCGTTGTGACCCGAAGCGTTGAATCGCCTGGTCTACCTGGGGCCGTATCTGTTGTAATGCCGCCAGTAGCAGCTGATTATTACGCGAGTTATGCTGACGCAGTGCGTACGGGATCGGCGGCAGCTCCCCCTCTACCGCACCCAGCATGGCTGTCACACCATTTTGCAACCACCCCTGACGCGGCTGCATGCCCGGCGCTGTGCCCTGTTGCAGATTGTGCACGATATCACTCAGACTATTGCCCAGAGCATTGACCATCCCAATGGCTGAAATATAAATCATATTAATTACCGAGATATTGGATGCCGATCTGATATTTGAACGCATATTGAGTGATATGGATCGGCTCCCGCTGTCCGTTACGCTCGATATAGCGGATGTCGTACACTAACTTGCCCTGTGGATTGCGTAACTCACGCCGGTCAGCCAGATCCTGTAATGTCCATCCGTCAGGCAGCCGCTCACGCCAGAGCGCCAGTGGCCAGTGACTCAGCATAATATCCGCCAGTACCTGACTGGCAGGCGGCATTTGCGGCAAGGTAATGGATTGTTCGGTCTTAATGCCCTGAGCATCGTAACTCAGCAGGAACAGGCGAATACCCAGAGAGGAGAGCCCTGCCAGGGCGATCCGCTTATCATCGGCATTCAGCAACACCATCAGTGATTGCTGCTTGCCCTGCACCGTTCCTGTTAGCAGTTGCTGGCTGTTAATTGACGGCGAGATCCCCGGCGGCGGCAGCGTGACACGCACACCGGGCTCCAGCCAGGCCTGCGGCGGCTGAGCGCTATTGTCTGGTGCCGTACGGGTGCTACAGCCACTGGCCCATAACATCAGAGCAAAAAACCCCACCCGCCCCAAAAAACTGACCGCTGTGAATCCGTTTCTCCTCACATCCTTTCTCATTTTTTTCTCTTCTTTTTATCAGGAATCGTTAACATCGAGAGCAAAAAAGCACTGAAAATACCGCTGCACAACACAATACCGAAGCTGCTGATCGCCTGGGTGGAGCTAAAGACCAGCATCCCCATGGTCATCAGCGTGGTCATCATCGCCAGGATGATAGCCAGCAGAGAGGTAAGCGGTGTGCCGCGCGGGTTACTGAAAAACAGGGTGTAGTTGATCCCGATACCCAGCACCAGAGCCAGTGCCAGCAAGGCGAACAGATTCACCGGGTAACCGAGCAGCGACAGCGTCGCCAAACCGCAGCCTAAGGATAACAGCGATGGAATCAGGCAGATAACGCCTCTGCGCCATCCCATGCGCACCACCATGCTGATCGCTACCACCACCAGCGCGCTGGCCAGCAAACCACTAAACAACAGACGGTAAAGGGCAAACAGGCGATCAAAAGAGGCTTTGCGATCGACCCATACCACCCCCGTTTGTGACTGTGCCAGTTGATCCATACCGGCATCTACCTTAACGCCCTCTACCGGAATAAAAACCCCGCTTTCGCCTCCCGCCAGGGTAATCCACATCAGCCTCCAGCCCTCACTCACCGGGGAGGAGAGCCACTGCTCTGGCGTCACCGGCATCGGCCGGGT
>JBOFSC010000632.1:0-1261 GCA_051651345.1 Enterobacteriaceae bacterium | reverse complement strand
TGGAGGTCCACATCATTTTGCGGCGGGATCACCACTGCGGTCTTAAATTTACGCGGCAGATAGGTTTTGCCCAGAATAGGCTCCTGGTCGTCGTTGACTTTCTCCCCATCGAGCCAGATCTCGGCGTAGGCATGGGTTTTGGGTAGCAGATGTTCAGAAATCTTTTTCGCCCACTCATAGGCCTGTTGATGCAGGCGTGACTCCACCGGGTTGGAGGTACAGAGTACGTTACGATTGACATCCCCGGCGGTGGCCAGCGAATCCAGACCCATTTGATTTAACAGCTGCTGCGCTGACTTCACCTTGCGTTTAAGCACCCCATGCAGTTGGAAGGTTTGCCGATTGGTGAGACGGATAGAGCCATACAGGGTCTCTGCCTGAGCAAATTTATCGACCCCCAGCCACTGCTCCGGTGTGATAATTCCTCCAGGCAGACGGCAGCGTAACATCATGCTGATCAGCGGCTCCAGCTTCTGCGCTGTGCGTTCGGCGCGAATATCGCGGTCATCCTGCTCGTACATGCCATGAAAGCGAATCAACTGGAAATTATCTCCGGCAAATCCCCCACTCAGCCCTGCTGTAAGGTCGCTATCAATTGTGCCGCGAAGATAACGACTCTCTCCCTTCAGACGCTCATTATCCGATAGCGTTGTCGATTTCTGTTGCTGTTTCATCAGTAGATATCCCGTTGATAACGATGGTTGAGACGTAGTTCTGCCAGGTATTCATTTGCCTGCTCCTGCTTCAGCGCACCCTGTTGCATAATCACTTCCTGTAATGCCTGCTCAACATCTTTAGCCATCCGGCTGGCATCACCACACACGTAGAGGTGAGCCCCTTGCTGTAACCAGTGCCAGAGCGCCTTGCCCTGCTCACGCAGTTTATGTTGGACATACTCTTTTTCTGCCTGATCCCGTGACCAGGCGAGGTCAATTTTATTGAGCAGGCCGCTTTTGACATAACGTTGCCACTCAACCTGATAGAGGAAGTCTTCGGTAAAATGGGGGTTTCCAAACAGGAGCCAGTTATGACCGGTAGCCCCTGTCGCCTGGCGATACTGCATAAAAGCGCGAAACGGTGCGATGCCCGTCCCTGCGGCAATCATAATAATCGGGGTATCTGCCGCCGCCGGTAGCCGGAAACGATCATTGGTTTCGATATAGACGCGGGCGTTCTCTTCCAGGGGCAGACGATCGGCCAGATAACCGGAGGCACCCCCGCTGCGCCAGCGTTGTTCTACCTGGTAACGCAGCACCGCAAC
>JBOFSC010000631.1:0-2208 GCA_051651345.1 Enterobacteriaceae bacterium | reverse complement strand
ATTGAGATCGATGGGCTCCTTGCGTTGTGCACCCATTTCCACTACCGGAAAATCGCCCTGTTGCAACCACTCCAGCGTTGCTTTGGTGTGCTCATTACCCAGCAGAATGACCCCGGCCGGACGGTAAGCCAGAAAGGTTTCCAGCAGTTTCTGTTCCCGGTCGCTGTAATATTGACTCTCCCCCAGTAAAATATGATAACCGGCGGGTTGCAGTATCTGCTGTAAACCGGCAAACGCCTCAGCACAGCCGGCTTCGGCAAGATTGGGCACAATCATGGCAATGGTAGAGGAGGAGGCAGAGGCCAGACTGCTGGCGGCCAGATTGGGCAGATAACCCAGTTCCTCAACGGCATTGTTGATTTTGTCTCTTAACTTCTCAGACACTCTGTCTGGTGTGCGTAGTGCGCGTGAAACTGTCATGGATCCGACACCTGCCAGTTTGGCAACATCGGATAGCGTGACCCGGCCCGTATTACGACGTTTTCTTGCTGATCTATTTGTCATTCTGCCTCTCGCGCAAAATCCAGTTGCTTGCTAACGCAATTCATTCTATCGACAGCCATTTTTTTTTCCACTCCCGACTGCTCTGGCAGGTCGCTGCAAATTATTTATGATAGCGCTATCACAAAAACCAATCATCGTCGTTTGGTAGCGCTATCTTTGTGCTACTTTCACAGCGGAAGATAAGAATAACAGTCAATCAGGAGGTGATGACATGTTAAACCAGTGGTTGAACAAGGAGACGATTACTCTTGCCAGCCATGTCGCCGACTGGCAGGCAGCGGTACGTTTAAGTGCTGCGCCGTTAATCCGACAAGGGGTGATTACACCACACTATATTGACGCTATTTTCGAGCAACATGCCCGCCTGGGACCCTATTATGTTTTGGCCCCAGGCATTGCCATGCCCCATGCCAGGCCAGAACAGGGGGCATTAGCGCATGGGCTCTCTCTGCTGGTTGTTAAAGAGGGGGTCAGTTTTGCTGATGCAGAAAACGATCCCGTGTACTTTATCGTTATGCTGGCGGCAAAAGACAGCCACAGCCATATCGAAATGATTGCCTGCTTAAGTGAGTTACTTTCCTGTCAGGATGATATTGATGCCATTATTGCCGCCGAGAATCTGCAGGCCGTAATGGCAATCATCGATCGTTATTAATGATTAATGAGGACATTATGATGAAAATTATGGCTGTGTGTGGTTCAGGGTTGGGTAGTAGTTTTATGGTGGAGATGAATATTAAAAAGGTACTGCGTAAATTGCAAATCGAGGCCACGGTAGAGCACTCCGATCTCTCCTCTGTTTCTGCCGACAGTGCCGATCTGTTTGTGATGGCGAAGGATATTGCGATGAGTGCCAATATCCCCGCAGAGAAGCTCGTGGTGATCAGCAATATTATCGATATTAACGAGCTGGAAAATAAACTGTCTGAGCATTTACAACAAACATGCTGAGAGAGATGTCATCGCCTTAAAAGCGAGCACTCTGCCAGGAGGCTACTATGCTGCAAGATATAATAAAATTTATAGTCGATATTCTTAAAGTACCCGCCGTGCTGGTGGGCGTTATCGCCATGATCGGCCTGATTGCCCAAAAGAAACCCTTTGCCGACACCGTCAAAGGCACGGTGAAAACCATCCTCGGTTTTATTGTTCTGGGTGGTGGTGCCGGGGTTTTAGTCAGCTCGTTAACCCCACTGGGGCAAATATTTGAGCAGGCTTTCCAGCTTCAGGGCATTATTCCCAATAATGAAGCCATTGTTTCCATGGCGCTGGAAAAATATGGTGCCTCTACCGCGCTGATTATGGCGTTTGGTATGGTAGCCAATATTGTGGTGGCCCGATTTACCCGCCTGAAATATATTTTCCTTACCGGTCACCACACCTTTTATATGGCCTGTATGATTGGCATTATATTAACGGTAGCGGGTTTTTCCGGCGTACAGTTAATCTTTACCGGCTCTCTGATGTTGGGGCTGGTGATGGCGATTTTCCCGGCCATTGCGCAAAAACAGATGCAGCGTATTACCGGTAATAACGATGTGGCTTTCGGTCACTTCGGTACTCTCGGTTCATATGTAGGTACTTAAGCTCATAACACATTGATGTACCTTTAATTCATTACAGGGTAAATACTAAGACCTAACGATAGCAACATACTTTTCTGATCTCGCCTGGGATGAGCTCGTTGACCATGAGTCGCAAAAA
>JBOFSC010000630.1:0-7081 GCA_051651345.1 Enterobacteriaceae bacterium | reverse complement strand
CAGCCGTTATATCGGCCATATCAAGCTGTTTGCTTCCCATTCGACGATTGAGTTGCCTAAAGGAATGCCGGGGGATCTGCTGCAGCACTTTACCCGTACTCGTATTCTGAACAAGCCGATGAAAATGCAACTGCTGGGTTCTGCAGAATCGATGCAGGGGCAGTATCGTCATGAAGGCCAGGGCGAGAGACGTCGTTTTAGCCGCAATAGCGGTGGTCGCTCTTCCCAGTCACGTTAAGCTGATTTCCCTCTCTCACTTATGGGAGAGGGAAATTTGTAAACCCCTAGTTAAAATCCCATGCAAATCCTCTGAATTTCCCTTAAACTTGTAGCTTAACCCACTACTTTGCCCAGCATGTTAGCAATTAATGAACAAGAAATCTCTTTTGACGTTATCAGTGATGATCGTGCTGATTGTCATTGCTCTGTTATATCGGGTACATCATCGTTCCATCCTGCTCCAGGGTGAGGTGGATGCACCAGAGGTCATCATCGTTTCCAAGGCTAAAGGCCGGGTGGAGCAGCGTCCGGTGGACCGGGGCATGGATGTGCGCGCCGGGCAACTGCTGATCCTCCTGCAAAGCCCGGAGCTGCAGGCACAGATCAAATCCCTGCAGGCGGTACGGGATCAGGCGGCAGCCAGACTGGCGCAATCTGAACACGGTACCCGGGAGGAGACGCTGCGTAATCTGCGTGCAGTAGTGAACAAAGCCCAGGCGGATTATCGTAATGCCGAGGCCGATTATCTGCGTAATAAGCGTATCGCCGGGCAAGGCTATATATCCGCATCGCAACTCGATGCTTCGCTGCGCGCCAGAGATACGGCCTATGAACAACTGAAAGCCGCCCAGGCCGATTTGGATCAGGGCTTACACGGCGACAGGCCGGAACAGCGTCAGGAATATCTGGCCGCACTGCAGCAGGCTGAGCAACAACTGGCAGAACTACAGGTACAAGTGGATGACCTTAAGGTCAAGGCACCCGTGGATGGTGAGGTGGGCACATTACCGGCGGAAGTGGGGCAACTGTTCAACGCCTCGACCCCCTTGCTGACCCTGATCAGAGTCCGGGAAGCGTACTTTGTGTTTAATTTGCGGGAAGATATTCTGGCTAAAGTGCGTAAAGGGGATCAGGTAAGCCTTCAGGTGCCTGCATTGGGGATGGAGAAGATCGAGGCCAGAGTGGGCTATATTGCGCCACTGGGAGATTATGCCACCAAAAGAGCCACCCGGGCCACCGGCGATTTTGATCTGAAAACCTTTGAAGTTCGGCTCTATCCGCAACAACCAATCCTAGGATTAAGGCCCGGTATGAGCGCATTATGGCAGTGGAAAGATTAAAAGCGGCCTGGCGCTGCTTTACTCACTCTTTTACCAGAGAAAGTCGACTGGCCCTGAGTAGCCCGCTGTTCCATTGGGTGGGTTGGATAGCCCCCGTGCTGATAGCGGTACTGATAGGCGGAACCTTCTCTGAGGGCTCTCTGGAGGAGTTACCCATCGCAGTGATCGATCACGACCACTCGACACTGTCGCGCCAGTTGATCGATAAACTGGATGCAGGCTCCCATGCCAGGGTCATTGATAACAGCGATGATCTTGCCTCTGCGATGACAGATTTGCGCTCCAGTAAAGTTTATGCCGTGCTCTATATTCCATATCATCTGGAAGCGGATATGTTGGCGGGCCGGCAACCGCAGGTGGTGTTTTATTACAACGCATTGCTTTACAGTGCCGGTTTTTACGCCACACTGGATTTTGCTGGTCTGATACAAGAGCTTAATCAGACCTGGCGCGCTATTCTTGCTCCTGCGATGCAGCGCCCGATACCGCCACTGGGTCAGGTGAATCTTTATTATGGCAGTCTGTTTAATTCCAATGGCAATGCCATGTATTACCAGCTATTTGCTCTGATTATTCATCTGCTGCAACTCTGTATTGTCACCTGGACCATCTATATTCTCGACAAACGCAAAACCATATTGCATGAGCGTCCCTTTTCCCTCGCACTGATGGGTAAACTGGCCCCCTACACCCTCAGTTATACCGCACTATTGATGTTGGAACTGGCGGTTCTGTTCATCTATTCGCAAGCCGAAGTGAAGGGAAATCCTCTGCTGATGTTGGTTATTGGCTTCTGCTATGTCGTGGCAGCACAGAGTCTGGGAGTGCTGTTATTTACCTTTACTAAAAGTATTATCACTGCATTCAGCCTGATTGGCGCATTGGTCAGTGTTGCTCTTAGTTTTTCCGGTTTATTGGTACCGGAACTCTCTATGCCGCTACCAGCACAGATTATTGCCAATATTGAACCCTTAACTCATGCCCTCTATGCCATGTTTGATGCCTTTCTGCGCGGCAATGCTGTTGTTTCCAGCCTGCAGGCCTGTACGATTTTACTGCTCTATCCGATTCTCACTTTATGGCTGGTACGCCGCCGTCTGATAGTACGTCTGGCATCCGGAGGTGAGGAGCAATGATGGCGATGTACTGGCATAGTCTGCGTGACACCCTGAGTAAGATGCTGGCGCGTCCTCTGTGGATGATGTTGTTTTTTGTGATGATTCTCCAGGGCTTGATCTATGCTAACTCAACGGTATGGAAACTACCGGTAGGTATTATCGATCAGGACCACAGTACAGTGAGCCGGGAACTGATCCGCCAGTTAAATAGCTCACCTAAAATGGCGGTACAGAGTTATGACAGCCTGGAACAACTGCAAAGCGATCTGCATGCACGTAAACTGTTTGCGGTGCTGATTCTGCCCCATGATTTACAAAAAAAAGTCCTGCGTGGCCAGAGTATTGTGATCCCCTCTTATGGTGATGCCACCAACCGCCTGGCCAATGGACAGATACAGCAGAGTGTACAGGAGGTGTATCAGGCATTAACCCAGCAATATAATCAACGTACTTTACAAAACAGTGGGTTTTCTCCTGTCCAGGCACAAATGCTGCTGCAACCGATTAAAGGCATATTAAGCGAGCTGTTTAACCCGGGGATCAGCTTTGCTGCGATCACTTTTCCGGGCTTGTTGGTGATGCTGTATCAACACTCCCTGTTGATCTCCAGTGCCCGCCTGAGCATTGTGATGCACAAGCAAGCCGGAGGCCATGCGCCCTGGCCGATTCATCTGGGTGCCCTTTCTGCCCTGATCCCCTTGTGGTTGTTTCTCTCTGTGGTGATGTTTGTCCTCTGGCCCTGGTTGCTGGGGTATCGGCAGACGGCTTCGGTGACGGAGTTACTACTTCTGACCTTTCCCTTTCTGCTGGCGGTGTTGGGGCTGACCAAACTGGTCACCGAGTGCCTGCGCCGGGTTGAGCTGATCTATTTTACCTTTACCTTCTTTACCACCCCGGTGTATTACCTGGCAGGCACTATCTGGCCTCTGCAGGCGATGCCCGGCTGGGTACGTTTTATCGCGCAAATGCTTCCTTCCACCTGGGCTGCCCGCATCCTGGCTGGCGTCAATCAGATGGGTTTAAGTCTGCGCGATGTGGGATTTGAGGTATTTATGTTGCTGTTTCTGGGCGCGTTATATACTTCGCTCGGTATTCTGATAGCCCTGCTGCGGGATGGACAGACCCTAAGACGCTATACCAGGCGCTGGCGCAGACAAAACCAATTCCCCTCCCGTGGAGGGGTGGCGCGCAAGCGCCGGGGTGGTTAATGCGCCATATCCTCATTTCAACTCTGTAAACATCCGGGGTTCAAATGTGTGATGCACACAAACTTAATATACTATGCCAGGTGCAGTGCCGGACCACCCCGTCGCTGACGCGCCACCCCTCCACGGAGGGGAATTTTGCTGTCTCCAACACCTCAATCCACCAACCTCAACCCCGCAATGCGATGCCAGTAGCCATTGCAGTGCTGGCTCTCCTGCACCGGCTGGGGTGCGGCACCCTGCTGGTTAGCACGAAACGGCTCAATCAGCGTCAGCGTCTCGCTCCCTGAGGGTGACAGACGAACGATATCCACCCATTCACGCATACCGGGCAGATCGTTGATCAGGTTATAGCAGGCGCCACTCTGGGTCTGAATACCGTTAAGCACAAAGACCGGCTGCTGCTCCTGGGATAACACCAGACGCCCTTGAGGATACTGGATGCAACAAGTGTCACATTGATCTTTAGGCAGATTCTGTGAGCGGGCCGTGAAACAGCGGGCAGAGTAAGCCAGCGGCAGGTGTCCATACCCCAGCACCTCCACCTCAAAGCGATCCAGCAATCCCAGTTCATCACACTGCTGTAGCGTATTACGCAGCCAGTCCAGGGACAGCTCCACCGGCATACACCAGCGAACCATCCCCTGGCGATGCAGCAGGCGCAGGGTCCGGGCGTTATAACAGTTGAGGGCATGGCCTGCGACAAAAGGGAGTCGCTGTTGCGCTGCCAGATTAACCGCCGCCAGATCATTGGCTTCCAGCAGAAACTCCCCATTATCTACATAGCGGCGCAATTCAGTCAGTTCGGAAGGGGCCTGGATCAGCGCCAGGGTCGACAGAATAACCTGTTTGCCAGTGGCGGCCAGTTGGCGGGCGATCTCCATCCAGTCGGTAAACTTCATTTCACGTCGTTTACTACAAACCGTCTCCCCCAGATAGACCATCTCCACATTACTGGTCAGCACCTGTTGATAAAATGTCTCCACCTCAGTTTTGGGCCAATAATAGAGAATCGGGCCTAATGAAAATTGCATGCTATTCCCCTTATTGCCACTGCCGGTGATAGGCACCCAGAGTGGTCTGAGTCCCTTCAGAAACTGCGCCCAGCGCCTCCATCCAGGCGGGCTCGACACGAAAAGCCTGTGGATCACGTAGACAACTATCGATAGCCTGACGCCAGATACGGGTCACCTGACTGACATAAGCCGGGCTGCGTTGCCGCCCCTCAATCTTGACCGAGACAATGCCCGCCGCCAGCAACTCTGGCAATATCTCCAGGGTATTTAGACTGGTGGGCTCCTCCAGCGCGTGATAGCGCTGCTGGTCGACCAGATAGCGTCCTTTACATAAGGTGGGATAGCCGGCATTTTCCTCAGGCAGATAGCGATCGATCAGTACATCATTAAGGCGCGACTCCATCCCCTGAGGGGTCTCCTGCCAGCGTACAAAGCGGGCGGGGGAGCAGGCACCCACGGTATTGGGAGACTCTCCGGTCAGATAAGAGGAGAGATAGCAACGCCCTTCAGCCATAATGCACAGGCTGCCAAAGGCGAAAACCTCCAGAGGGACGGGGGAAGTGCGTGCCAGTTGCTTCACCTGATGGATGGAGAGAACTCTCGGCAGTACCACACGTGCCACCTGAAAATGGTGCTGATAAAAACGAATCGCCTCCTCATTGGTGGCCGAGGCCTGAACTGAGACATGACGTTCCAGATGAGGATAACGCTCTGCGGCATACTCCAGCATGGCAAGGTCGGCGAGAATCAGCACATCGGCGCCGATTTGCGCGGCCTGGTCCACCGCATGCTGCCAGCGGCTAAAACCCTCCGGGTGGGCAAAGGTATTGATGGCGATATGCAATTTACGCTGGTGCCGATGCACATAGTCGACGGCTTCCTGCAACTTCTTTTCACTGAAATTGAGGCCTGCAAAATGCCGGGCGTTGGTATCATCCTTAAAACCGATATAGACGGCATCTGCGCCATTATCGATGGCGGCTTTTAGTGCGGGCAGATTGCCGGCTGGACAGAGTAACTCCATATGTCATTCACTCCGAAAAATCAGGTGTTACGAACAGCAGCGGATTGTAGAGAATCTGTCAGGTAGTATACTTGACCTGAAACAGATAATGGTGACATAAGCCACGCAATCTAATCCCTCAGGGGGTAGAATAAGGTATCAAATCAGCATAAACAGGATGCAACCCGTGCTAAAAGAGTTAAAAAGCCGTTTGATCAATCATGGCCCTGCTTTATTGAGTCTGCCGGTCAAGTATACGCCGTTCGTGATGCAACAGCAGGTTATCCAGCGCTTGTTAAGCTGGCAGTTTAACGAAGCGTTAACCGAGGGAGAGCTGGATTTTCTACAGGATCGCTGGTTAAAAGTCGAAGTTCGCGATCTGGGGTTATACTGGTTTATGTCTGTGCAGGATAATCGCCTGGTGGTTCAGGGCAGTGCACAGCCGGATGTCACCTTCAGTGGCAATGCCAATGATCTGATTCTGATCGCGGCGCGCAAAGAGGATCCGGATACGCTTTTTTTTCAACGGCGTCTGAAGATCGAAGGCGATACCGAGTTGGGTCTTTATGTTAAAAACCTGATGGACTCCATTGATTTGCATAGCATGCCCACATTGTTACGCGTGGGTTTGCTGAAACTAGCTGATTTTATTGAGGAGGGTCTGAAGGGAGAAGAGTCCCCCCGACAAACAGACGAGATCATATCATGTTAATCCGTGTTGAGATTCCCGTGGATGCACCGGCAATCGATAGCTTGTTAAGGCGGGCTTTTGCTGATGCAAGAGAGGCCAATTTAGTACAGCAACTGCGGGAACAGGGTTTGTTAACGTTGGGCATGGTGGCTGTTGATGAGGAAGGTTAGGTGACAGGTTATGTCGCCTTCAGCCCTGTGTTGCTCCATGGCGAGGATCACCAATGGGTTGCTCTGGCGCCTTTGGCAGTGGCGCTGCCATTTCGCCGTCAGGGGGTGGGCAGAAGCCTGATCCTGGAAGGATTGAACAGCCTGAACGAGTTTAGCTATCAGGCTGTGGTGGTACTGGGGGAGCCGGACTATTACCATGCCCTGGGTTTTGAACCGGCGGCGAAGTACCATCTGCATTGCCGCTGGCCGGGTACCCGTGAAGCGTTTCAAATTTATCCCCTGGAAGGAGCAACCCTGCAAGGGGCCGGGGGGCTGGTGGAGTACGCCACGCCATTTGATCAGCTATAGCTCCTCACTCTGTCCCTGAAGGGGGGCCAGAGTGGGTTCTGTTGGTGCCGCAGGTGAGGATAAAAGGCGATTCAAGCCTCTGACGCAAGCGCCGTAAGGTTTCCAGCAACAAGGCGTGCATATTTGCTCAAAGTGCTCTAGCGTCACTTTGCTGCGGATCAGCTGTTTAATTTCCTGCCAACTGAGTACC
>JBOFSC010000629.1:0-1678 GCA_051651345.1 Enterobacteriaceae bacterium | reverse complement strand
TGCCCAAATGTGTTGAAGCACCCGTCCAGTTCTGGACGGATGCTCTCAATTAAGTCAATATCACGCTGTAATCGGCCATAACCAGGCGGCGCCACGCACACCGCTGGAGTCACCATGCATCGCCTGACGAATCGGCGTCTTGCATTCATGACCAAAAATCCACGGCTGCATTAAATCAGGGATCGTCTGATAGAGCCGCTGAACATTGCTCACACCTCCCCCCAGTACGATCACATCGGGATCGAACAGATTGACCACATGGGCCAGAGATTTAGCAATACGCCGCTCATAACGCTGCAATACCTGCTGCGCCAGGGGTTCATTTTGCTGCGCCCGCTCGATAATCTGCGCCCCCGTTGCCTGCTCTCCCCCGGAACAGACATAGTCACGCATCATGCCAGTACCGGAGATAAAGGTTTCGATACAGCCGTTCTGACCGCAGTAGCAAGGATTTTGGGCGCTGAACTGACGCTCTTCCTCATCCTGCCATGGCAAAGGATTATGTCCCCATTCACCGGCAATACCGTTACGGCCAATATGTATCTGTTTATTGATCACCATACCCGAGCCGCAGCCAGTACCAATAATCACCGCAAACACCGTCTGCGCATCTGCCGCTGCGCCGTCGGTGGCTTCGGAGACAGCAAAACAGTTAGCATCATTGGCAATGCGCACCTCTCTACCCAGAAGACGAATCAAATCTTGATCGAGGGGTTGTCCGTTTAACCAGACGGAGTTGGCATTTTTTACCCTGCCGCTATAGGGGGAGATGATACCGGGGATGCCAACACCCACACTCCCGGACTGTGCTGTTTCCTGTTCAGCCAACTGCACCAGAGAGACTATCGCCTCCAGAGTCTTATCGTAATCATGGCGTGGTGTGGCAATACGGTGGCGAAACAGCTCCCGGCTGTCTGAACTCAATGCGATAACTTCTATCTTGGTGCCACCCAAATCGATACCTATATGCATACGGGGTCCTCTTATTCCTGGGATTATGCGCTACAGATTATGATATACGATAGTACCTTGCGCCAGCCGTGATCTCACCACCATAAACTGACGGTATTGATCAATAATCCACACCCCATAAGCAACACAATCCAGTTGACTATTTTTTTGACTTTTTCTTCAGATACCGTAAACACTATTCGGGTGGATAAATAAACGCCACTCAGACTGAAAAACATCATGGGTAAAGCGATGCTCATATCGACAGCATTTAAAACAAAGAAAAAGGCAAGCAGTGAAGAGAAGTTAGTCAAGAAAACCATTATTTTTGAAAATGCCAGCGCAGAAGAAAATTTGTTATTATAGATAACCAAACCAGTAACAACAAAAAGTGGCCCAATACCTAACCCAATAGAGCCTCCATATAACCCTGCCAAAGTCAGAAAAAGATAAAAGAGCAGTGGCTTGTCCGCTGATATCTCTCTTAGTCTATTCATAAAACCAGAAATTATCTTATTTCTACCGCTAATGTTACTTAAGGTCGTTGATATCATCATCAGTGATACGAGCACGCTTATTATATTCTGGTTTTATACGTAGGATCTTTAGGATCAACCAACTGATAACGATAGAAAAAATGACGTATTTTTAGAAAAAAGAGTGGAAAGTGTGCTGTGATCATGATCAAATGATCATTCGCCAAAACAACCAACACAACCACAGCACC
>JBOFSC010000628.1:0-3225 GCA_051651345.1 Enterobacteriaceae bacterium | reverse complement strand
CACCGTAGAAGGCGCGAATATTCTGATCCGCTCACTGATGCTGTTTGGTCAGGGCCTGATACGCTATCACCCTTATTTGATGCAAGAGCTGACAGCCTGCCAGCAAGGGGACAGTAAACGCTTCGATGCCTTACTGTTTGCCCATATCGGTTATATCAGTAGTAATAAAGTGCGCAGTTTCTGGCTTGGCCTTACCAGAGGCTATGGCAGCCGCGCCCCGGTACGGGACGACACCCGACGTTACTATCAACATATTAACCGCCTGAGCGCCAATCTGGCCTGGATCACCGATGTGCTGCTGGTGCTAATGAAGAGCCGTCTTAAACAGAAAGAGCGATTATCAGCCAGACTAGGGGATATCTGGAGCCAACTCTATCTGAGTGCCGCCACCCTGAAACGCTTTGAACAGGAGGGCAGTCAGCATGATGATCTACCCCTCGTGCACTGGTCGATTCAGGACAGTCTCTGGCAGGCCCAACAGGCGCTGGACGATCTTCTGCGCAATCTGCCCAACCGATTTCTGGCATCACTGCTCCGCTTTACGCTTTTCCCCACAGGAAAACCCCTGTCGCCCCCCAGTGACAAACTGGAAAAACGCCTGGCCCGTTCACTGCTGGCCCCCTCTCCCACCCGGGACAGACTGGCGCGCGGGCTGTTTATGCAACCCACCAGCAATAACCCTGTCGGCCAGTTACAGGAGGCACTGGCAGATATTATTGCTGCAGAAGCCGTGCATCAAAAATTGTGTCTTACCTGCGGCAAGAATTTGCCCTTTCTCTGGCTGGATCAACTGGCTCAGCAATATGCCACTCTGCTGACAGCAGATGAGATGGCACTTTTACAGCGTGCTGAACAGAGCCGTCTACGCTCTATCAATGTGGATGAGTTTCCTTTTACTGCGCTGAAATCCGTCTTGGGACAAGAAGCATAACCACTCCCCACTCTACTTTCAGGGATAACTTTGATAATGTGAATTTATCAAACCAGAAGGCTGGGAGGGGGGGAGAGATGGAAATCAGAGAGTCAGCGATTCGCAATGTCACCGCAGGCGACAATGTGATTATTTATCAGCCTGCCAATATCTATAACAGTACCCTGCATGATGGGGTCTTTGTTGGCCCTTTTGTGGAGATACAGAAAAACTGTGAGATCGGCCCGGATACCCGTATCCAGTCCCATACCTTTATCTGTGAAAATGTGCGTACCGGTCGGGGCTGTTTTATTGGCCACGGCGTCACCTTTGTCAATGATCTGTTTAAATCGAGTCAGCCTGATCCTGAATCCAGCCACTGGTTGACCATTACTATCGGAGATAATGTCACCATCGGCAGCGGTGCCACGATTCTTACCCATACTATCTGTTCCGGGGCGGTGATTGGCGCAGGCAGTGTGGTGGTTAAACCGATTTTGATCAAAGGGGTGTATGCAGGCAACCCGGCTAAATTACTCAGAGAGCTATGAGGGGGATATCACCCAACAGAGGGTGACTATTTGACAATGCTGTCGGTGAAAATAACTTTTATTGGCGGTGCGGACGGGACTCGAACCCGCGACCCCCGGCGTGACAGGCCGGTATTCTAACCAACTGAACTACCGCACCGCTATGTGCTGTCACCAGGACCGGCAGAATAGTAAGGGCCTAACGGGTGCAAGTCAATGTCTTTTGCCACTATCCATTCTGCCCGCTTATTTATTCAGCGCCCCTGAAAGACGAAGGGGATATTGCGCAAGGAAAGGTAAGTATTGAACCTTTCCCCGCCTTAGCATCATCTCATTGTGATTAACAGGATAATGGAATGAAACAATCGGCATCATTAGACGCATACCAGCGCAGGATTCGCAATGCCTATCGGCTGTTATGCAATACGCGTATCGCAAGCGCTGTAAGCAAAACAGGTCATTCCATCAATCCTCTGACTCACAATTGATTTTTATTCCTGTGACCAAGGAGATCATTATGAACAATGTTATTATCGAACAACGCCCAATCACCGTGGCCTTCGCGGTAGAACACACCGGAGCTTATACCCAAATAGCCAGTGCTTTTGAGCAGATTTGGCACTGGGTATTTAGCAATAATCTGCAGCAACAGACGCAATATGGAATGGGGATCTATTACAACGATCCTACTATTACACCAGCAGAGCAGTGCAAATCCGATGCCTGTGTGGTGTTGTCTGAGCCTGTACCCACGCCAGCCGCACCCGTGCGCCGCATTGAGATACCGGCCGGACAGTACGCCCGCTATCGCCATGTGGGACCCTATACCGGTCTGGAGCAGGCTTATACCACTTTCTTTAGTCAGTGGCTCCCCTCCAGTGGCTATGAGTGTGACGACTGCCCACCCTTTGAGGTTTATCTCAATAACCCCCAGGATACAGCACCAGAAGAGTTAATCACGGATATTTACGTCAAGATCAAAAGTGAGTAATAGCTTAACCCCTCTTCGCCCGTAAATAGGCGAAGAGTACTCCCTTATCAGCAGCGCCAGAGACAACTTCCACCTTTCTTCTGCACCAGGTCCAGTCGCTGCTCATGCAACTCCTGCTCTGCATCACTGGCATAAATCACCTTCAGCAGTGTCTCGGTTGAGATGGTGGACGTGGTTGTGACTGCGTTTTGCCGATTATCTCTCTTCTCTTCTCCTCCAGAAAAGACCAGTGAGGTTTGCCCACCGGTCATCGCCAGATAGACTTCCGCCAGAATTTCCGCATCCAGCAGCGCGCCGTGATAAGTACGACGACTGTTATCTATCTGGTAACGTTCACACAGCGCATCCAAATTATTACGCTTACCGGGGAACAGACGCCGGGCCATCACCAGGGTATCGGTGACTGTACAGAAGGTGTTGACCTTTGCTGTCCCCTGCCCCAGCAATCCGAACTCCTGGTCGATAAAACCGATATCAAAGGGGGCATTGTGGATAATCAGTTCCGCCCCTTCGATAAACTGGCGGAACTCCTGGGCGATAGCCGCAAAACGCGGTTTATCGGCCAGGAAGTCATCGCTGATCCCATGGACCAGATAGGCTTCCGGATCAATCAGACGATCCGGACGCAGATAAACATGATACGAGCGACCCGTCAGGCGGCGATCGATCACTTCAATAGCACCGATCTCAACTATCCGATGCCCTTCATAATGAACCCCTTGCATATTCATGCCGGTGGTTTCAGTATCGAGAACAATTTGTCGCACAGAGGCAGTTTGTGTATTCATCATATC
>JBOFSC010000627.1:0-1090 GCA_051651345.1 Enterobacteriaceae bacterium | reverse complement strand
GGCCCCATAGACAGTGCCCGACAGCAGGCATGGGGCGAGTTTTTTTTCCGCCATCGCAATGGCAATCTGGATGAACAGACCCGCGCCCGTTTAGAGAAGGGCGGCGAGGCCCAGGCGCAATGGGTGCTGGGGCAACTCTACTCGGCTTTTTCCGGCGTCAGCGGCAAAGAGCTCCGCCATGATCCCTTGATGCTGGTGCGCGGTGCCCAGTTGGCTCAGGCTCAACAGGGCGGACGCCTGCGTATGTTGCAAAACTGGCTGGTCACCCAGGATGAGCAGGGTAATTACTGGTATTTGCTCCATGGTGAGCTGAGTGGTTCATCGTTTGATATGCACTATATCCGCCAGACGGTGGGGCTGTTAAGCGATTTGACACAGCAGTTGAAAGCGCGTTATCCCGAGGCGCAGCTGCTGGAACGCGGTACCCTGTTTTATAGTGATCATGCCAGTCAGCAGGCGAAAAAGGATGCGTCAACACTGGGTACGATCACGGTGTTTGGTGTCATCCTGCTGATTTTTGGTGTGTTTCGATCTCTGCGTCCTTTACTGCTCTGTCTGCTCTCCATCGGGATTGGCGCTTTAGCTGGCACGGTTTCAGTGCTGCTGTTGTATGGTGAACTGCATCTGCTCACGCTGGTGATGAGTATCAGTATTATCGGTATTTCTGCTGACTACACCCTCTACTATCTGACAGAACGGATGGTCCATGGCGGACAAGTTTCGCCCTGGCAAAGTCTGCTTAAAGTGCGTTCCGCTCTGTTGCTGGCGCTGCTCACCACCGTAGTGGCTTACCTGATTATGATGTTGGCACCTTTCCCCGGTATTCGCCAACTGGCCCTGTTTGCGGCCAGCGGATTAAGCGCTTCCTGTCTGACGGTGATCTGCTGGTATCCCTGGCTGAGCCGGGGGTTACCGGTTCGTCCGATCCCAGTTCTGGGTTTGCTGCTGCGCTGGATTGCTTTGTGGCGACACCAGAAGTGGGTTTATGTGGGCGTACCTCTGCTTCTGGCGCTGTTATCCGCATTAGGGCTGAGTCAGTTACGGGTGGACGATGATATTGCGCAATTACAATCGCTGCCGCCGGATATTC
>JBOFSC010000626.1:0-3905 GCA_051651345.1 Enterobacteriaceae bacterium | reverse complement strand
GGTTGTGTTGGTTGTTTTGGTTGTTTTGGCGAATGATCATTTGATCATGATCACAGCACACTTTCCACTCTTTTTTCTAAAAATACGTCATTTTTTCTATCGTTATCAGTTGGTTGATCCTAAAGATCCTACGTATAATTACTAAATACCTTATTAAAAAGGTAGCGTCCGCAAGGTCATTATGCTTTTAATCATTCTGTGACCCGGCTTAGCCTCAAGGTCTGTAAGCGTTTGCCGCGAAATGTGTTACTATCTTCACCATTTCCTTTGGCTTTACATGGAGAGGGCAAGATGAGTCAAACGGGCAACGGGCAGGCATCCCATCCGTTAATTCGCAAAGCACAGCAGATTTGTCTGCAGCGGCGGGTCAGATTAACCTCACAACGCCTCAAAGTGTTAAGCCTGATGGTCCACCATGAAGGGGCTATCAGCGCCTACGATCTGCTGGCATTGCTGCAAGCCAGCGACCCCGGTGCCAAACCTCCCACTATCTATCGTGCCCTAGATTTTTTGCTCAGTCAGGGCCTGATCCATAAAGTGGAGTCCACCAATCGTTATATTGTCTGTCATCATCTCGAACACCCGTTACATACCTCCATTCTGCTGATCTGTACCCGCTGTGGTCAGGTTATAGAGAAGACGGTAGAAGCTCTGGACCCTCTGTTACAACAGATCAGCGCGCAACAGCATTTTCTTCTGCAACGCAGCATGGTTGAAGCCCATGGATTATGTACTCACTGCCAGTCTCAGACGTGAGGGAGGAGAGATGTACTGCTCTTAAGAGGAGAGCAGTACATTAGGATCGAGATCAGTGTTGTATGACTTTAGCTGAAATAATCACGACGGGTTGATCCGGTACCCCTTCATAGGGACCTTGCGTGTGAGTTGCAACGCCCGCAATTTTGTCCACTACGTCCATTCCCTTAATCACCCGGCCAAATACCGCATAACCAAAATTGTTGCCGCTGTGATCCAACACCGGATTATCCACCAGATTGATAAAAAACTGACTGGTGGCGCTGTTTATCTCATTGGTTCTGGCCATGGACAGGGTGCCACGCAGGTTGCGCAGACCATTATCCGCTTCGTTTTTAATGGGGGCCTTAGGGGTTTTCTGCTCCATTTTGTCAGTAAATCCCCCACCCTGAATCACAAAACCCGGCACCACACGATGAAAAATGGTCCCTTTGTAAAAACCACTGTTAACATAGTCAATAAAATTGCCGGCAGAGATCGGAGCTTTCTGATTATCCAGCTCTATCTCAATCACACCAAGAGAGGTGGTCAGTTCCACCCGTGGTGCTGTCTTTGCTTGTACGGCTGAAGTCGCACACCATAAGGGTAACAATAACATCAGTGCCGATAGTAAACGTCTCATCATCTGTCTCCTTAAATTGGGCCGGTTATAACTTGCGTTCCGGTCGCATCACAAAACCCACCGCCTGGTAAACCTGCTCAAGGGTCTTGCGAGCCCGCTCACTGGCGCGCTGAGCCCCTTCCCACATCACCTGCTGCAGGGCGTCATTATCGCTGCGGTAATGATAGTAGCGCTCCTGTAATGAGGCCAACATAGAGGAGACCGCTTCTGCCGTCGCTGTTTTCAGGTGCCCATACATCTTGCCTTTAAATTCGTGCTCTAAATCAGTGATAGGTTGTCCCGTTACCCCAGATAAAATATCGAGCAGATTGGAAACACCGGGTTTATTAGCAGTGTCATAGCGCACCAAAGGAGGATCATCAGAATCGGTGACCGCCCGCTTTAATTTTTTCGTCACCTCTTTCGGATCTTCCAGCAGACCGATCACATTATTGCGATTCTCATCTGACTTGGACATCTTCTTATTCGGCTCCAGCAACGACATCACCCGGGCACCGGAAGGGGGAATAAAGGGCTCCGGAATGGTGAAGATCTCGCCATACAACGCATTGAAACGCTGAGCCACATCACGGGTTAACTCCAGATGTTGTTTCTGGTCCTCTCCCACCGGCACCAGATCCGTCTGATAGATCAGGATATCTGCCGCCATTAATGCCGGATAGCTGAATAAACCGACGTTGATATTTTCTTCATAACGACTCGATTTATCCTTGAACTGGGTCATCCGGCTCAGTTCACCAAAGTAGGTATAACAGTTCAGGATCCAGCCCAGTTGGGTATGCTCAGGAACATGGGACTGGACAAAAATAGTACTCTTTTGCGGATCAATTCCACAGGCCAGATAGAGTGCCAGGGTATCCAGGGTCGCCTTGCGCAGCAGCTCTGCATCCTGTCTGACAGTGATGGCGTGCAGATCCACAATGCAGTAATGGCAATTATACTGATCCTGTAATTGTACCCACTGGCGCAGCGCCCCCAGATAATTACCGATGGTCAATTCCCCGGAAGGTTGCGCGCCACTTAATATTACCGGTTTACTCATTATTTGTTCTTTCCTTTAGCATTCTCTGAGGGTAACAGGGATAGCAGATCCGAGAAGTCATGCAGCAACCAATCCGGATGGTAATCGGAGACCGGCTCACCGTGATTATAACCATAGGAGACGCCTACACAGGGGCATCCTGCCGCCCTGGCAGCCTGAATATCGTTACGTGAGTCCCCTACCATAAGCAGTTGTTCCGGGAGTAAGCCAACGCGGCCCAACAGCAGATAAAGTGCGGCTGGATGTGGTTTATGCACCGGGGTATCACTGCCGCCAATCACGTGACCAAAGAAGGGAGCCATACCCAGGGAGCGCAAAATAGAGGGCACAAAGACGGTCGGTTTATTGGTGACCACCGCCATTGACCAGCCCTGTTGCGCCAGCTCGCCCAGGGTCTCCAGCACGCCGGGATAGAGTTGCGTCCCCTCTTTTAAAGTCTGGTTGTAGTAATGCTCAAAACGTTCTCTGATATGCTGGAGATCGTGTTGCTGAACCTCTTCGGCACCCCAGTGAATCGCATGTTCGATCAACTTGAATGGACCGTTGCCCACCCAGTCTCTGACCCTGTCTTTACCCGGTGCCGCCAGACCCGCTTCCACCATCACCAGATCCACTGCCTGGGCCAGGCCAGGCAGGCTATCCACCAGGGTGCCGTCGAGATCAAAGGCGATCGCCTTTACCTTATCCATTTTTTTCATTGGGTTACCTTCGATAATTCGCTACGCATCGCGGTAATCACCGCCTGATAATCCTGCTGACCAAAAATGGCTGAGCCCGTGACAAACATATCCGCTCCCGCCTGTGCCACCTGGCCAATATTGTCCACTTTGATACCGCCATCCACTTCCAGGCGAATATCATAGCCACTGTCATCGATCATCTGGCGCACCTGACGCAATTTCACCAGCGTTTCCGGAATAAAGGATTGCCCACCAAAACCGGGATTCACGGACATCAGTAAAATCAGATCCAACTTATCCATCACATAGTCGAGATAATGCAGCGGTGTCGCCGGATTGAAAACCAACCCCGCTTTACAGCCCTCATCTTTAATCAGTTGCAGAGTGCGATGGATATGCTCCGAGGCTTCCGCATGAAATGAGATATAAGTGGCTCCGGCTGCAGCAAAATCGGGGATGATACGGTCCACCGGTTTTACCATCAGATGCACATCAATAGGTGCCGTGATGCCATATTGGCGCAGGGCCTTGCACACCATCGGTCCGATGGTCAGATTAGGCACATAGTGATTATCCATCACATCAAAATGAACCACATCCGCTCCGGCCGCCAGCACCCTGGCAGTATCCTCCCCAAGGCGGGCAAAGTCTGCCGATAAAATAGAAGGGGCAATTAACAACGATTTCATCGTCTCTCCTTATTTTTACTCATCACGCCAGGCTCACCATAAGCGGGTTTCTCCTGGAACGCTTTGGCGTCAGTCACCTGACTCCGATAGTCATACAGTGCCAGCAATTCATTCAC
>JBOFSC010000625.1:0-6458 GCA_051651345.1 Enterobacteriaceae bacterium | reverse complement strand
CGTTTCCGGGCGATGGAAGTTGAACACTTCGCGGGAGCGTGGATTGGGATCGAATCCATCGGTAAAGCGGGTGATGATGCCGGTGCTTTCATAAACAAAGCGCAGAGGCTGACTGTTATTTACCCATTTCAGGGTGGCCTTAGCATACCCTTGTGACTGCTCCTCAACCATGGTGATCTTCTCACCCCATATTGCAGGTTTGGCTTCAATCACACCCACTGCTTGTTTATCCACAAAGAGGACATAGTCTGCAGGGCCCACGTCGGTTTGGTACTCGCGGACCGCTATGCCACCAGACGCCGAGAAATCGATTTTCTTCTTGTCCTGTACAACCCACCCTGCTTGCGCCAGCAAAGCGTCTATATAATCACGGGCTTTTTGTTCTGGGTTTTGATTGACCATGTTTCACTTCCTTGTTTCTCTGACAACGTCGGCAATACGCATCTTGCATTCGCCCATCATGCAGGCGAGATAGCAACGGATCATGGTTGCGCCTCGGGCGGATCGTTTGAGTATAGGAATAACACAAGATCATAGCACGACTTACTGATTAATTGCTGCCGATTAATAGCCGGTAGAAAAGGCGAATATCACACACCCTTCGGTACAATTGTCCACCGGGTCGATGAGGACAGTATTAATGAAAGTAACACCTGAGGATTTTGGCCAACGTTCGCTTAATCCTGTCTGACCAGCGCTTCAACCCGTTTATAATCAACGCGCTCCTGCTCCAGACGCAAATTGGGGCGGATGCGGTTGTCGCGCAGCTCATTAAACAGTGCCTGCTCTTGTGGGGTCAGTTCTGGCAGATCCGTCAGGGTCTGTGTCGGTTCCTGATCCCAATAGTCCTGACAGGCCATCAGCGTTGCCCTGTCCATCAGAAATGAACGCACATGAGGAAAATAGCGGCGCAACCCTGCCAGAATCGCGAAACCGTGGGTGTCGATGTCTCCCCAATAATAGAGTCTGCACTGATTGAGCCAATGCGCACGTTGCAGCATCTCCCAGCCATAGCCCGCGCCAAACAGAATAATGGCCTGCTCCACCGGGGGAAAGGTGAGAAAATTGATCTCGTTTTCGGTAATAAAAACCTGTTGCGGGGCGAGGGAAAGATGGGCAAACGTGTCGGCGTCAAGGGTAATATCCGCCAGGGGTGCCGCAGGCAATAACCCCATCCGCTTATCCAATGTCCGGAAGCGGATACGTAACGGTTTATCACAGAAGCCAAAACGGGCGTTGAAATGCGTGACGCCGCGCTGCTCATCATCTATCGCTGTTGCAGGCAGCGCCAGATCACACAGTTCTGTCAGCACGCCGCGCCGGGCTTCAATGAATTTGCTATGCACGCCGGGAATGCTCACCTGACGCAAATAGAGGCCTGGCCTGGGGTGCTCACACAACCACTGCACCACATCCAGCAATAATGGCCAGTCATCGGCCATCTGTAGCGCCTGCAGAGGACGCTTTTCCAGCCAGCCCAGTAGCACGGGTTGGCGCTCTCTGGTTTGATGGATCAGTTGCTGAAACTGCTGCATCTCCTGACGGTGACCTGTCAATGCCAGTGCCTGATCCAGCGTATCCACCCAGAGTTGACTGGGTAACCGCTGTACCCCCTGAACCCGGTGGCGTATTTCCTGCCATTCGATGCGAATCTTTGTCTGCGCCGCCAGCTGTGCCGCCCATTGGCGTATCTGGTCAAAGTGGCGGGTAATATCGGCGCTGGTGGGGCCTTTCAGTTTCAGACGTAGCGGAAACAACGGCTCAGGGCGAAGCAGAGTACGCAACAGTTCACCCTGTCGCCACAAGCGGTTGAGTTGCTCCCTGATATCGCCAGGGGTAGTCCAGTTCATCGGGGGAGTCCTGCCTCTTCAAGGGCCTTCTGCTGCTGGTATTCACGAATCGACAGGTTGCGCAGCCGCGACTCCTCACCCCCCTCGTTATGCACAAACCCCACACTGAAAACATAAGGTTCGATAATATGGATCTTCTGTAACGGCGTGATAATCAACAGTTGCAGATTCAGTTTCTTGAACAGGGTCAGGCCATATTGCGCAGACTCGTCGGAACCGCGCCCGAACGCTTCGTCGATCACCACAAAACGGAAGGAGCGAGAACGACGCGCCCCCCACTCCAGGCCAAATTGATAGGCCAGGCTGGCAGCCAGAATCGTATATGCCAATTTTTCTTTCTGCCCGCCGGATTTACCGCCAGAATCGGAGTAGTGCTCATACTCACTTTTGTCTGCACGCCAGCGTTCACTGGCGGCAAACAGAAACCAGTTGCGCACATCGGTGACCTTGCTGGTCCAGCGCCTGTCCTGTTCCGTCAGCCCTTCACGTCCGCGGAAACGGTCAATAATCGCTTTCACCTGCAAAAATTTAGCTTCAGAGTATTGCGCATCGTCAGAACCGGTAATCGCGCCCTCGGTACAGGCGCGCAGTTCCGTCTGAAAGTGGTGAATCTCTGTATCCGGGTTGGGCAGCGCCTCTAACTCAATATAACGACCGGTGTTGTAATCGATTTGGGTAAGCGACTGATTGATAAGCTGTATGCGCTCGCGGATGGTTTCCCGCTCCCGCGCCAGTTGACCATTGAAATTGGCGATCTCGTTGATGGTGTTAACGTTAAGCAACTCTTTAAAACGCGAGACAAAGCGGGGTAAATCGTCCTGGTTAAGCTGCGATAACAGTTTGCCGTATTCGTAACCTGCCTCAACGCTGGCATCGATTTCACTGCTCTCCAGCTTAAACTCTTCTTTGAACGCCATCATTGATTTGATGATCTTATCGCGCAATCGGCTCAGTTTGCCATCCTCATTATCAATACGCGACTGCAACCAGGCCCGGGTCTCCTGTTGGCGGTTATCACAGGATTCCACGCTTAACTGATGCTCACCTAACGCCTGCTGACGAATCGCATCCAATTGCGCAACCAGCGCCTCATCCAGCGGTGCAAGATGTAACTGCTCCTCGACCTGGACCAGCAATGCTTGCGCATCATTGCGCTTCTGTTCCGTTTTGGAGCGCCTGTCTCTGGCCTCATTTAACTCCTGCTCCGTTTCGTTCTGCCGCTGCTGCGCCTCACCCAGTTGCTGGTTTAACTGCTGCAATATATTGGAGGTGGCCTCCAACGCCGCTTTCTCCTGCTGCAAGCGGGTAATGTCGACTGCTATCCCCTGCCAGTTCTGTTCTTCAAAATCGTGGAACTCCTCCAGCCGGGCCAGCGTGTCCAACTGCCTGGCAAGCTGTTGCCGTTGCGCTTCGATCTGACTGATCTGAGTGCCAATCTGTTGCAGGCGAGTCTCCAGTTGGTCGCGCCGACTGATCAGGGTGGCCAGTTTGGCCTGATTGCTCCATCCCAGAACATAACGGCTGCGATCAGAAATAGAGTGACGATCATCTTTTTCATGACGCCCTGTCGGATCTTTAATCTGCCCGGCGCGCGTGAGTGCCCGTGTCTCACGGCGAAACTGCTCCTGAGTGACACAGCAGGCCACATTAAAACGATGGGAAAGCTCCCGCTCAAGCCAGTCGTAGCAAAAAATATCCGGCTTAATCGCCAGCTTACGCACCAGAGAATCCGGGTGCAGTTCACGCACCTCCCCGTCACGGCGTGGGCGCAGGTGATAGTAGACCAGGCGGCCACGCAAGCGCTGACCGTCCACCCATTCCGCTACCTGTTTGTAATGGGCGTCCGGCACCAACAGCGACAGACCAAAGCCGCGCAACAAACGTTCGGCTCCCCCCTCCCACTCGTGCTCCTCCTCCCGTACCTGGATCAGCTCACCCGCGAAAGGCATCGCCTCTTCGGCCAGATTTAGTGCCGCGCAGAGTGCGGCACGGATCTGGATCTGCTGATCGTCGATATTGCTGCGCCGCCGTTGCAGGCTTTCGATTTCAGCCTGTAATGCCTTGTGCTCTGTTTTACCGCCATGCATCTCCACTCGGCGTTCTGTTAATCTATTTTGTAATTCGGCATCACTATTTCTCAGCGCTTCCCGCACGGTTTGCAGTCGGCTCTGTTGACGCAGAAAGGACGCTTCATCGCTGACCGTACTTTCGCCTACGCTTTGCGTCAGTTCAGCATAACGCTGTGCCTTGCTCTGACGGCTGTTACGCAGCGCCTCTTTTTGGGCGATCTCCGTTGCCAGTCGTTCCAGGCGATCCCCCCCGTTGTCACTGATGGCCTGTTTCAGCTCATCTATCTGGTGTCGCTGTTCATTATTGTGCTGTGCCAGGCGTCTGACCTGCTGATCGGCACGCTGCCACTCTTCGGCCAGATTGAACAGCCGCTTGTCCAGCAGTTGCCGTTTTTGGCTGAAGAAGTAGCTGTAGAGCATCTCGCGACAGATACGCAGATTTTCCGTCGCCGCCATCTGTTTACTGTGACGGTCGCAATCCTCCACCAGCGGCGTGAGCAGTTCCACCTGGCGCTGGGCCTTGAGTACCGACTGATGCGCCCGGTTGAGATCATCAAAGTGGCTGATCAGCGCCTGGATACGAGATGCCACATCAAAAGGCTCCAGCATATGGCTGCGCACAAAATCCGTGAGATTGCCGATGGATTTCATGGAAACCGTCTGATGAAACAGTTCCAGCGCCTGTTCGTTATCAATACCGAAACGGCGGCGGAACCAGGCACTGTAAGGGGGAAAGCTGTCCATCACCTCCACGCCTTTGCGCCGTAAATTTTTGCGTAGTTGATTAATATCCGTGCCAAAATTGGCAAAATCCTGCGCAATAGAGAGATCTTTTTCCGCGCCCAGATAAAAACGCAGCGGGGGTCCCTGATTTTCTTTTATGCAGAATACCTGAGCCAGGGTCACCGTCTGGTCATAGCCTTCGTTATAGAACACCCCCAGCAGTACGGAGTAACTGCTGTTATCCCGCAAAGGCACCGGTTTGGCGCTGCCAGTGGTTTCGTTGCGCTCCGATTTGTAGTAACCGAGGACATAGGAGCGTAGCGAGCGCTCTTTGCTGTCCGCACCGGCGGCTTTGTTATAGGCGATACGGTGTGCTGGTACCAACAGCGTGGTGATGGCGTCCACCAGAGTGGATTTACCTGAACCGATATCGCCGGTAAGCAGGCCATTGCGCCCATCCAGTTGCAGCGTCCAGATGCGGTTGTGGAAGGTACCCCAGTTAAACACTTCCAGCCGTTGCAGGCGAAAACCGGAGAGGGTTGCGTCAAGACTAAAATCCAGTTCCATCCCCAGGGGTTCACTCATTTTCCACCTCCGTTGTCGGTTGCTCTGTCCCGCTGATATGGGCCTGATAAATGGCAAGCTGTGCGTCCAGGTCCGCCAACCACTGCGCATCCACAAAGGCTTTCAGGATACGGCGCACTTCATAACTGGCGGGTATCTGCGTCATGCCTGCCGGAGGCTTTAATTTGCCAAGAAAACCCAGTTCCACCACTTTATTGATATGGGTTTCGATTTGATCCAGCAGGCGTGCTTCATTGTGGCTGGCGGGCAGAAAAATACGTATCAGCTCTGCTATTTGCTCACGGGTTAATATCAGCCGGGTATCGCTGCCGCTGGCATCAAATTCCGCCAGTTTTTTGCGTAACAGTGCCAGTAGCAGACTGACAGGAAAAGAGAGGGGACGGCGTGCTATCAGTCGCGGCAGGTTGCTGTTACTCTCCTCTGTATCGGATTCCGATCTGCTTTTCAGGAACGCATAGCCTTCCGCTTCATCCAGTATCAGTTCCAGATTCAGTTGCATCATGTAGTCGCGCACGCGGTGTTGTAGGTTAAGCAGGCTTTCCCACTGGCGCTCGTTACTGTCGCGATAGAGCACGCCTTTCAGCAGAGCGATCAACAACAGCGACAGGTTGGTATTACTTTCCGTTGCGGAATTTGGTAGTTCAGTCATCTTGCTCAATCAATCATGGTTAACGGACAAAAATCACTCTCGGCAGGCATGCCTTCCTGAGGGTAACGCTCGGATTGTCATTCGCACATGGCCAGCAAATTTCTTCGCTCGATTGATCATCGATCACCGACTTGAAGGTGCTGCTACCCAATTGCAGATAGACAATAAGCTCTGCCAGTCCTTGCTCCATGGGTTGCAGAGCGATCAACTCACCCAGGGTTATCTGTGAACGCTGTTGCAGGCTGTGGCGAATATGGCGCTTCAACCGCTCTTTATCGATGACTATCTGATTGTAGAGCAGGCTGGGGTCAATATTTTCATCCCCGGCCTTGAGATGCAAGCTCTCCAGCACGGGTTTCAGTGGTGGCGTAAACAGAGGACGCTCCATCGGGAGTTCAATAGTGGCGGCTGTGGTGGCGATGGTAGTAAACTCACCATCAGGCGGTTGCTGACGCAGGGCCAGCGCTTTACTTTCAATACCGCGCAAGATATCCATAATGCGCCGATTTTCCAGCCATGCCTGATCATCAAGAAAGCGCCGCAACTGTTGCGAGAGGCGGGCGACAGTACGCTGAGTATGTT